>CAZKOJ010000069.1:0-14851 GCA_964554365.1 uncultured Clostridium sp.
AAAGAACTTTATGATTATAGGTAAAGGAAGTCTTTTCCTTGGAAGAATGACAAACTTATTTGACGGAATTTCAATACTTGTAGAAAAGAATACAGGAGTAGTAGAAGAAGGCAGCGGAGTTTCAAAAGACGAAATCAAAAAGATGATAGCAGAAGAAATGAAAAATTTTGCAGTACAACTTTTAAAATAAATTGACAATGAATAATTGTTAACTGTCAATTGAAAAAAGGGGTGATTTACGTGGATAGCACAAAAAAGGTAATAGCTGAAGTCTTTAATGAAATAGCAGAAGGTATTGAAAGTGGAAGCTTTGCAAAAAAAGTTAAAATAGGATTAACAACTCACGGATCAGAGCATGGCGTAGATGAAATGGTAAAAGCTGCTGAAATGGCTAAGAGTAAATACGGAGATTTTGATATAGTTCTTATAGGACCTAAGGTGGACTGTAATCTTGAAGTAGTGGAAGCTAAAGATGCAGAAGAAGGTCACAAAAAAATGGTAGAGCTTTTAGAGAAAAAACAGTTAGATGGTTGTGTAACTCAACATTTTGATTTTCCAATAGGAGTGTCAACAGTTGGACGATTAACAACACCAGCGTTAGGAAAAGAATTAATTCTTGCAACTACTACAGGAACAACTTCGGTGCATAGAGTAGAAGGAATGATTAAAAATGCTATATCTGGAATTGCAGTAGCAAAATCAGTAGGCATAGAAGATCCTACAGTAGGAATATTAAATATAGATGGAGCAAGAGGGGTAGAAAGAGCATTAAAAGACCTTCAAGATGGAGGTTATAAATTTAAGTTTTCAGAATCACTAAGAGCAGATGGTGGAGCTGTAATGAGAGGAAACGACATTTTAGCTGGAACACCAGATGTTATGGTATGTGATTCTTTAACAGGAAATCTTTTAGTTAAAATATTTTCTTCATTTACAACAGGTGGAAATTATGAAACAGTAGGATATGGTTATGGTCCTGGAATAGGAGAAAACTATGATAAGCTTATAAATATAGTTTCTCGTGCTTCAGGTGCACCACTTATCGCGGAAGCGTTAAGATATTGTTCGCTTTGTGCTAAAAATGATGCACTAGGAAAAGCAACTAGTGAATTTAAAGCAGCAAAGGCAGCAGGATTAGATGATATAATAGGTAAAATATTATCAAAAGAAAAACCAGCTGTAACAGAAGAAGTAAAAATGCCACCTAAGAAAGTAGTTACTTTTGCTATACCAGGAATAGATATACTAGAACTTGAAGATGCGTGCAAAGCATTGTGGAAAGAAGGAATTTATTCAGAAAGTGGTATGGGATGCACAGGACCAATCGTTCTTGTACCTGATGATGAAGGTGATAAAGCTATAGAAATACTTAAAAAGGCTGGAATGAAATAGGGTACAGAGGATAGATTATAGAGTGTAGTTATAAAAAAATAAACACAAATATTTAATGGCTTTGAAGTAAAATAATTTACTTCAAAGCCATATTTTAGTTAATAGTAACAATCACTTTATCATGGTAAATTATAAAGTGTATATTTAAAAAGTCAAGAAAAATATGTATGCTTAATCGTTAGTTTTTCAGTATAAATAATAGGAAATGTTCATAAAATAGCTATTGAGATTTGCATTGTATAAAATTTCTGATTATTAGGTTTAAATGAAGGGAAAATATATCCTTTTGTAGAATGCTTTAATGCTATATAAAAATATATATTATTTTAGGAGGGAACTTATAAATGAATAAGAAAAGATTAATATCGTTATGTGCAACTGCAATAATGACAGTTTCATTGTTTGCTGGATGTGGATCAACACAAAAACCTGCTGGAGAAGCAGCAGGTAAAACAGTAAAAATAGGTCTTGCAACAGATGAAGGTGGATTAAATGATAAGTCTTTTAATCAAGCTGCAGACGATGGAATCAAGAAAGCTAAAGCAGAATTAAAAAACATAGATTATAGAGCAATTGAATCAAAGAAAAAAGATGAATATCAACCAAATCTTCAAGCTTTAATAGATAGTGGTTCAGAGTTGATATTTGGTGTAGGTTATCAAATGCAACCTGAGATTGCAAGTATGGCTAAAAAATATCCAGATAAAAAGTTTGCCATAATAGATGATAGTGTTGACGCTAAAAATGTTATCTCGCTTACATTTAAAGAGCAAGAAGGTTCATTCTTAACTGGTGTAGTGGCAGCAAAAACTACTAAGACTAATAAAATTGGCTTTATAGGCGGAAAGCTAGATTCTGAAGTAATTACTAGATTTGCTGCAGGATATATTGCTGGAGCTAGAGCTGTTAATCCAAACATACAGATTGATATAAGAGATGCAAAAGACTTTGGTAATGCATCAAAAGGACAAGAAATGGCTACTACTATGTATAATGGTGGATGCGATGTAATTTTCCATGCTGCTGGTGGTACTGGAATCGGATTATTTAAAGCAACAAAGGCTATGACAAAACCAGATAAAAAACTTTGGGCTATAGGTGTTGATAAAGACCAGGCAGTTGAGGTAAAAGAGTACGCAGATGTTATACTTACAAGTATGGTAAAGAGAGTTGATACTGCAACTTATGATACTGTAAAGAACCTTGTTAAAGATAACAAATTTGATGGTGGAAAAAATAAAATGAAAGTATATGGATTAAAAGACGATGGTGTTGGCTTAGCGCCAAGTTCAAATAAAAATACTTCAAAAGAAATTTTAGATGCTGCTGAAAAATATAAAAAAGATATAATTGATGGAAAAATAAAGGTTCCAGATAAAATAGAAGCGGCAAAGACATTTACTACTGATATAAAATATTAATAGTTAAGGCAGATTCAAAAAACTTTACTACAAGGTTATTAACATAATATAATAAAAGCTAGGTAAATTTACCTAGCTTTTTTACACATAACATATAACTGTAAATGTTTTATTGAGGAGGTTTAAAATGAAAAAAGTAGTCGAAATGATTGGAATAACTAAAGTTTTTCCAGGTACTATAGCAAATGACGATGTGAATTTCGAGTTACTTCAGGGCGAAACTCATGTTTTACTTGGGGAAAATGGAGCAGGAAAAACCACTCTTATGAATATACTATATGGATTGTACCAACCTGAAAAAGGCCAGATACATGTAAATGAAAAGGAAGTGAAAATTACTACTCCTAATGATGCTATAAAGTTAGGAATAGGAATGGTTCATCAACACTTTATGTTAGTGCATAATTTTACAGTAGCAGAAAATATAGTTTTAGGTATTGAGCCTAAAAAAGGCTTTAAGATTGATATGAAAAAGGCTGTTGAAAATGTTAAAAGTATTACAGATAAGTATGGTTTTAATATAGATCCTAATGCAGTTATTGAAGATATATCTGTAGGACAGCAGCAAAAGGTTGAAATACTAAAGGCTTTATATAGAGGTGCAGATGTATTAATATTGGATGAGCCTACTGCAGTTCTAACCCCCCAAGAAATAGAGGAATTAGGAGTTATTATAGATAATCTAAAAGAAGAAGGAAAGTCAGTAATATTGATAACTCATAAATTAAAAGAAGTCATGAAAATGAGCGATAGGGTAACAATAATAAGAAGAGGAAAAGTGACAGGAATAGTTAAGACTAAAGAAACTAATATAGATGAATTAGCAGAACTTATGGTGGGAAGAAAGGTAAATTTAGTTGTTCAAAAGGAAGAAGCAAAAGTAGGAGAAGAAATTTTAAAGGTTGAAAATATTGTAGCAAAAGACCACAGAGGTATAAACGCAGTAAAAGATGTAAGTTTAGATGTTAGAGCTGGAGAGATACTTGGTATTGCTGGAGTTGATGGAAACGGTCAAACTGAATTCATAGAGGTTTTAACAGGACTTAGAAAAGCAGAGTCGGGTAAAATAACATTAAAAGGGAACATCATATCGGGTAAGTCTCCTAGGGAAATTATAGACTGCGGAATGGGACACATTCCAGAGGATAGACATAAAAGAGGGTTAATACTAAATTATTCATTGTTTGAAAATGCTGTACTTGGTGTACATCATAAAAAACCGTTCAGCAAAGGTATAGCTATGAATTATGATGAAATACGTAAGTATTGCAAAAAACTTATAGAAGAATTTGATGTAAGAACTCCAAATGAAGAGGTTGAAGCAGCATCCTTATCTGGAGGTAATCAACAAAAGCTTATCGCAGCAAGAGAAATAGCAAAAGATCCAGAGCTTTTAATTGCATCACAGCCAACAAGAGGTATAGATGTAGGAGCTATAGAATATATACACAAAAGATTGGTTCAGGAAAGAGATAAAGGGAAAGCGGTACTTTTAGTCTCTCTTGAACTAGATGAAATATTAGCTTTGTCTGATAGAATAGCTGTTATGTATGATGGACATATAGTAGATGTACTAGATAGAAAAGATGCTAATGAGAAGAAGCTTGGTGTGCTCATGGCAGGAGGATCTTTACATAAAGAAAAAGAGGTGAAGAATAGTGAGCGATAAGAAAAATAGCAAAGCTGCAGAAGCTTTAAAACAGGCAGTAAAAGGATTGGCATTTCCTCTATTCTCAATATTTGTTTCATTCTTTGTAGCAGTATTCTTTGTAATATGGGCAAAAGGATATGGTATTACTGATTATTTTACTGCATTAGCAGATTTAATAGGTACAATAATAAGTGGAAGCTTTGGCGATAAAGCAAAGGCTTTAGAAACAATGGTATTTGTAACACCACTTATATTTACAGGGGTGGCTAATGCTGTGGCTTTTAAATGTGGGTTGTTCAATATAGGAACTGAAGGACAGTTTACGTTAGGTTTAATAACTGCTGCTATTGTAGGATTAATTCCAGGATTGAATCCAGTAGTACATATACTTTTAATAATTTTAACAGGCATTATAGCAGGGGGAATATGGGGTGGAATTCCTGGATACTTAAAAGCCAAGTTTGGAACTAATGAAGTTATAAATACAATAATGATGAATTATATAGCAATGAATATTGTTAATATGATTATTTTCAGAACACCAATAGGAGTAAAAAGTGCTACTCCAACAATACAAGAAAGTGCTCAGTTGATTAAATTTAGCACGGTGAGTAGAGCAAATATAGGACTTATATTTGCTATTATATGCGCCATATTCATATACTGGCTCCTTTGGAAAACTACTATAGGATATGAAATAAGGGCTGTAGGTATAAATCCTCATGGAGCAGAATATGGTGGAATAAATATAGCTAAAAATACAGTGCTTGCTATGGTTTTATCAGGGGCTATAGCTGGTCTTGGTGGTGCTATACATATGTCAGGTGTTATGCATAGTGCAACAGATATTATGGGTTTTATTGGATACGGATTTGATGGTATTGTTGTAGCACTTTTAGCAAAAAGTAATCCAATAGGATGTATACCAGCTGCATTACTTTTTGGTGCATTAAATAGTAGTTCTAGAATTCTTCAATTAAATTCTATACCCAAAGAAATAGTTTATTTAATTCAATCGGTAATAATTATATTTGTTGCCACGGATTATATAGTTAAATACCTTGAAAACAGAAAGAGAAGAAAGGGGGTTATAGCAAATGGATAAAACAGCAATTATTCTTATAATATTAGCATCTACGTTAAGAATGGCTACACCTCTTATATTTGCAGCTATTGGTGGGGTGTTTTCTGAAAAATCAGGAGTTGTAAACATAGGACTTGAAGGTATGATGGCAATAGGTGCTTTCTTTGCAGTATTTGGTTCATATGCTACAGGAAGCCCTGTAATGGGAATACTATTTGCAGCTTTAGCAGGTGGTGCAATAGCAGTACTTCATGCTTTTTTAAGCATAAATTTAAAAGCAAACCAAATTATATCCGGTACTGCTATAAACCTTTTTGCTACTGCGTTTGCTAGCTTTCTTATATTTAAAATATTTAAGAAAGGTGGCCAGACTGATATAGTAGCAGGTCTTCCGTATAACATACCAGCTTCTATAAAAGGAATACCTATAATAGGAACTGTTGTAGGTGGGTTAAATTGGTTTGTAATATTTGCGATAATACTTGTGTTTGTATCAAATTTTGTATTATTCAAGACGCCCTTAGGTCTTAGAATAAGGGCTGTAGGTGAAAAACCAAGTGCAGCAGATACTTTAGGTATAAGTGTTTACAAGATTAGATATATTTGCGTAATACTATCGGGAGTACTTGCAGGTATAGGTGGAGCAGCCTTAACACTTGGTATGACTCCTGTTTACAGGGAAGGAATGGTTGCAGGACGAGGTTTTATAGCATTAGCTGCAATGATATTTGGTAATTGGAAACCAAAGGGGACTATGTGGGCATGTTTATTGTTTGCCTTTGGTAGTGCATTAGAAATAAATGCACAAAGTTTGGGCTTTCGTATACCAACAGAAATTTATTCAATGATACCTTATATTTTAACCATGCTTGCATTAGCTGGATTTGTAGGAAAAACTACAGCGCCAGCAGCAGATGGAATACCTTACGAAAAGGGACAGCGATAAGCAGAGAACACAAATGTTTAATTTGATGTGGATCGCTTACTCATGCGAGGAATGAGCAGGAGTTTCCTATAAGCAGAGAACTCAAATGTTTAATTTGGAGTGAATCGCTTACTCATGCGAGGAATGAGCAGGAGTTTCCTATAAGCAGAGAACCCAAATTTTTAATTTGGTGTGAATCGCTTACTCATGCGAGGAATGAGCAGGAGTTTCCTATAATAAAGAGGCCGAAAGGCTTCTTCTTTATAGTACTCTTTCATGTTATAATAAAGTGGAATTATTAAATAAAAATGGGGAAGCATGAAAATGGGGTGTGTATTATGAATATGGATTTTAGTTTAAATTTAACTCAAGAGCAAAAATTGGTAATGACTCAAGAGATGCAGCTTTCAGTTAGATTGCTTCAAATGTCTAGCTTTGAGCTTCAGGAATATATCGAAAAAGAAGTTCAGGAAAATCCTGTTTTGGATTCAAAAAACCAAAGTGAGATTAGTGAAGAAAATAACAAACTTGATCACAAAGAATTAATCAAATATTTGGAGTTCGATAACTATAGCCATAATAACTATCAAAAAAATGAAGAAGAAGTTTCACCATTTAATTTTATTTCAGAGAAAGAGTCTCTTAATGAATATTTAAAAGAACAAATAAGGGATTTAAATGAAAAGGATTACGTGAAGGCTATATGTCTATATATGGTTGAGAATATAGATGCTAGAGGATATTTAGATATATTAGATGAAGAGATTACACAGGAGCTTAAAATATCAAAAGAGCTTACAGAGTACTGTATAGAAGTATTTCAATCTCTAGAGCCTGATGGAATAGGGGCAAGAAATTTAAAAGAATGTCTAAAAATACAAATAAATAAAAAAGGTTTATGGGATGAAAATATATGTAACATAATAGATGAATATTTAGAACTATTAGCTGAAAATAAATACAATATTATAGCGAAAAAGCTAGATATAGATGTAAGAAAAGCACAGGAATATGGTGATATAATAAAAACTCTTCAACCCAAACCTTCAAGAGGATTTTATACAGGAGAAGATGTAAAATACATAATTCCAGATGCTCAAATCAGAAAAATAGATGATGAATATTATATAATTATGAATGATGATATTTCACCTAGACTTACAATAAATCAAATGTATAAAGAAATAATCCAAAATGAAAATGATAAGAATGCAGTAAATTATGTAAAAGAAAAATTAAATAGTGCTATATTTTTAATAAAAAGCATACAACATAGAAAAAGCACTATATATAGAGTGTTAGAAAAAATACTAGAACTTCAAAGGGATTACTTTGAATATGGAGAGGATCATCTAAAACCTATGACACTTAGAGAGGTGGCAGAAAGTTTAGAAATGCATGAATCAACTATTAGTAGAGCAATAAGGGATAAATACATATATACTAATATGGGCACTATAAAAATTAAAGATTTATTTACTACAGGCATATCTACATACTCTGTTGGAGAAGATGTATCCACAAAAATAATTAAAAAGTCTATAAAAGAGTTAATAGATGAAGAAAATAAGGAAAAACCTTTATCAGATCAAGTTATATGCGATATGTTAAATAAAGAAGGAATGAATATTTCAAGAAGAACTGTAGCAAAATATAGAGAAGAAATGGGATTAAAGTCATCAAAGGGGAGAAAAAGATTCTAAGTTCTCCCTATTGTTCACAAATTATTCACATTTATTTTTTAAAATGCTATTTAAAAAAGAATTTATTTATCTTATAATATGAGTGGGACATAAAATAGTGTGCTGGGACATAAAAAGTCCAAAGAGGTGTTTTATGAAAGAAGTATTGAAATTACAACAGAAAATAATACCAGAACTTGTAGAGTTGTTAGAAAAAAGATACAACATACTAAGAACTATATACTATAACCAACCTGTTGGTAGAAGGGTCTTAGCTAATAATTTAGAAATTGGCGAAAGAATAGTAAGAACTGAAATAAATTTCTTAAAAAGTCAAAACTTTATTGTTATAAATACTCCAGGTATGAGTATAACAAAAGAAGGCGAAGAAATAATTGATAAGCTTAAGGATTTCATTCATGAAATAAAAGGTTTATCAGATATTGAAAAAACTATAAAAGAAAGCTTAAAGTTAAAAAATGTTATAGTTGTTCCAGGAAATTTGCATGAAGATAAAACTGTAATGAATGAACTTGGAAGAACAGCAGCAAACTACTTAAAGAGTGTTATAAGAGATAAAAGTATAATTGCTATTACCGGTGGATTTACTGTTAAAGAAGTAATAGACAATGTACCTAAGATATCAAATGTCAAAGATGTAATGGTAGTACCTGCTAGAGGTGGACTTGGAAGAAATGTAGAAATTCAAGCGAATACACTAGTTTCAAGTCTTGCAAATAAAATAGACGGCAATTATAAATTGCTTCATGTTCCAGAAAACATAAGCGAAAAAGCTATGGATGCTATGATGGAAGAAAAAGACATAAAAAATATATTAGATATGGTTTGTAATGCTAATGTACTAATATATGGAATCGGAAGAGCAGATGAAATGGCTGTAAGAAGAGGTCTTGAAGATAAAAAAATAAAGGAAATTAATGAATTAGGTGCCGTGGGAGAAGCTTTTGGATATTATTTCAATAAGGATGGAGAAATTATTTACTCTACTTCCAAAATAGGCGTTAAGGTTAAAAATATTTCCAATATAGAAAATCTTATAGCTGTAGCTGGTGGAAAAAATAAAGCAGAAGCTATAGTCGCAACACAAATGAATAATCATAAGAGTATATTGATTACTGATGAAGGTGCTGCAAGAGAAATAATAAACATTATAAAATAAAAAATGAAAATAACACATTAAACAAATTTTAGTATATGAATTATTTATTAATTAGGAGGAATTGCAATATGATTAAAGTTGGAATTAATGGATTTGGAAGAATAGGAAGAAATGTATTTAAGGCATTAGTTAAAAACTATGCTAATGAATTAGAGGTAGTAGGTATAAATGATTTAACTAATGCTAAAACATTAGCACATTTATTAAAACATGATTCATTATACGGAAGATTTGCTGGAACTGTAGAAGCAAAAGAAAACTCAATAGTAGTTAATGGAAAAGAAATAAAAATATTTGCTGAAAGAGATCCTAAAAATATAGATTGGAATTCATTAGGAGCAGAAATAGTTATAGAATCAACTGGTTTATTTACAGATGCAACTAAAGCTAATGCTCATTTAGGTGGAACAGTTAAGAAAGTTCTTATATCAGCTCCAGCTAAAAATGAAGATGTTACAATAGTTATGGGAGTTAATGAAGAAAAATATGATGCGACTAAGCATAACATCATATCAAATGCTTCATGTACTACAAACTGTTTAGCTCCATTTGCTAAAGTTCTTGATAGAGAGTTTGGAATAGTTAAAGGCTTAATGACTACTATCCATTCATACACTGGAGATCAAAGACTACTTGACGCTCCGCACAATGATATGAGAAGAGCTAGAGCAGCAGCAGAATCAATGGTGCCAACAACTACTGGAGCAGCTAAAGCAGTTGCGTTAGTATTACCACAATTAAAAGGAAAATTGAACGGATTCTCATTAAGAGTTCCAACTCCTACAGTATCATGTACAGATTTAGTTGTTGAAGTAGCTAAGAACGTAACTGTAGAAGAAGTAAATGCTGCCTTAAAGAAAGCTTCAGAAACAGACATGAAAGGTGTATTAGGTTTTGAAGAAGAAGAATTAGTTTCTATCGACTTCAGAGGAGATGAAAGATCATCAATCATTGATGCTGCATCAACAATGACTATAGAAGGAAATATGGTTAAAGTTGTTTCATGGTATGACAACGAAGCTGGATATTCAAACAGATTAGCAGATTTAACTAAATTCGTTGCAGATAGACTATAAGCAGAGAACCCAAATCTCTGATTTGGTATGAATCGGTTAAGCAGACATACAAAATCTATGATTTTGATATGGTCGCTTACTCTGTGAGCACTCATGCGAAGAATGAGTAGGAGTTTTATGTAAAAATAAGAAGAAGAATTCCATTAATTTAGGAATTCTTCTTCTTTTTAGTGATTTTTAGTTTTAAGCAACTTCTGAATTAACTTCTGGAATAACTTTTTTAGGTCCTCTTATTTCATCTACAGTTCTTATTTTAAAGTTTTTAAATACTAGAGATCCTACAAATCCACTTAATAGACCGACTGTTGCGCATATTAAAGCTGCGATTGTAGTAACTTTAGCATCATTAAATCCGTACATAACAGCAAGTCCTGCTATAGGAGTTGCTGTACCTGGTGCATTATTAGTAAGTTTAAATAATGCAACAACTATTCCAGCTAAACCACCACCAATAAAGTTTGTAATATATATAGGAATTGGGTTTGCTGATATTACATCGGCTTGAGTGAGGGGTTCAATTGAAACAGCTATAGTGGTACTTCTATCACCAAATTTCATTCTATCAAAGAACACAAAGTTCATGAAAGAAGATGACATAACTGAAAGTGCTCCTACAGCCATTGGAAGACCAGTGAGCCCCAACATTGCAGTTAAAGCCATGGAACTTAATGGGGCGGTAGCAACTACTGTTATAACTCCACCAAGTATGAATCCCATAATCATAGGGTTGTTGTTAGCAGCTACAGTTATAATTCCACCTATGTTTAAAAGTGTACTGTTAACTATTGGTGTTGCTACATTACCTATAAATCTTGCGAGTGGTGCTATAAATAGTATACAAACTATAAGATCTAGTCCATCTGGTATTTTCTTTTCTATTTTAGGAATTATAAAAGATACTGCATATCCTGCAACGAAACCTGGAAGTATTCCAAGACCCGCACAAGCACATCCCGTAAGCACTGCATAAACAGGGCTTACACCAAGGGCTAAAGGTACAAGAGTGGCTGCCGCAGCTCCACCCATACCGCCTGCAGCTAGTCCAACTTGTTTAGAAAGGTACAAGTGGAAAATATCCCCACAAACGTAACTTTGGAAAGCTTCTACAAGGAAACTTGCTACTGCTGCATTAGCTAATGCACCCATAGCCTTCATCCCTTTAGGCGCTTTTAAACTGAATAATGTAAAGAATGACAAACATAATAATAAAAGCATAACTCCTTTTAATAAAACCATTTTTTTACCTCCTAAAATTATATAAATAATAAATTAACAATTATTGCAAGCGTTTACGTATGATCTGACGAAATGCTTTAAAATAGTTATTTGACTGAAAATAATCAATTTACTGAATGTTTTCAGCGAATTTTAATGTGTATATTATATGTAAAATATTGAATATACAGTGTTGTACAAACATTTGCATAATATTATATATACATTTTCCTGTATATTATATGTAAAACGTTATATATTATTTTGAAAATATTTTCAGAATTATGAACTTTGAACACCACGTTAGTATATATTAATCTTCTTATATTGTCAATATTTTGATTTTCAAGTACATCTTTATTCCTTGGTTTTGTTGATTTTTTAATATATAATTTTAAGTAGAATTATATTAGTTTGGAGGGAGTATTTTTATGACATTAGGTGCAAAGATTAAGCTTTTTAGGAAAGAAAAAAATATTACTATAAAAGAATTGTCTGAACTTACAAATCTTTCTAGCGGATTTATAAGTAATATAGAAAATAATTTAAATAGCCCATCAATAAGTAATCTTCAACAAATTTGCAAAGCTCTTGATATGAACATAGTTGAGCTTATTGAATCTGACAATACAAAAAGTTGTATAATTAGAAATACTGAAAGAAAAAACATTTTCAATACCCCTGACAATTCAGTTCGGTTTGAATTGGTATCTAATCCAGATAAAGATCTTAATGTAATGTGTATAACAATAGAGCCGAATTCTGAATATGATTCTACTGATTGGGGACATACTTTTGATGAAATTGGACTTGTTATTAAAGGTGTACTTGAGATAAAAGTAAAAAATGATGTGTATACGTTAAATGAAGGAGACAGTATATATATTAATAAATACACTGCACATAACTATAAGAATGTTAGTGAAGAGAAATGTGTAATATATTGGTTTTCTGCAAAAAAATAATTTGTTAATCCTTATAATTTTAAATAAAATTTTAAAATACTATTTAAAGATACTTAGATTTACATTATAATAATAGGTGGGACGTAAAAATAAGTACTGGGGCTAAAAAAGACCCGAACAATTGAGAATATAGAATAATAAGTATAAAAAATGTAGAATACTAATTATAAAGTAAAATGAAAAACTATTTGTATAGAAAAGTTAAATATAAGATTACAAAGAAGTAAATATTTAATTTAAATTATTATAAATAAAAAATGAGGGGAGATATAATTATGAAATTAAATAAAAAAAGCATTGAGGATGTTCAAGTTAATGGAAAGAAAGTATTAGTAAGATGTGATTTTAATGTACCGCTAATAGATGGGAAAATTACGGATGAAAACAGATTAATTGGGGCAATGAGGACTATAAAATATTTAGTAGATAATGGGGCAAAAGTTATACTTTGTTCACACCTTGGAAAACCAAAGGGAGAGCCAAAGAAAGAAATGTCACTTGCACCAGTTGGTAAAAGACTTTCAGAGATGCTTTCAAAGGAAGTAGTGTTTGCTGCTGATAATAATGTTGTTGGAGAAAATGCTAAGAAAGCAGTATAACAAATGAAAAATGGAGATATTGTATTACTAGAGAATACAAGATATAGAAAAGAAGAAACTAAGAATGAAGAGAATTTCTCAAAAGAACTAGCATCTCTTGCAGATATATTTGTAAATGATGCTTTTGGAACAGCTCATAGAGCGCACTGCTCAACAGTTGGAGTTACAGAATTTGTACCTGTTTCTGTATGCGGTTACCTAATTCAAAAGGAATTAGACTTCTTAGGAAATGCAGTGGAAAATCCAAAGAGACCATTTGTAGCAATTCTTGGAGGAGCAAAGGTTTCAGATAAGCTTGGAGTTATAAATAACCTTTTAGATAAAGTTGATACTTTAATAATAGGGGGAGGAATGGCATATACATTCCTAAAAGCTCTAGGACATGAAATTGGTCAATCACTTCTTGAAGCTGATAAAGTTGATTACGCAAAAGACATGATGAAAAAGGCAGAAGATAAAGGAGTTAAATTATTGCTTCCAGTAGATATAACTTATGCTAAACAATTTGGAAAAGATGAAACTCCTATAATTTCAGAAGGAAGAGATATACCAGCTGATCATATGGGATTAGATATAGGACCAAAGACATCAGAATTATTTTCAGATGCAGTAAAAAATGCTAAGACAGTAGTTTGGAATGGACCTATGGGTGTATTCGAATTTGAAAATTTTGCAAAGGGAACAATAGCAGTTGCTAAAGCTATGGCAGAAGCAGACGCTACAACAATTATTGGGGGAGGAGACAGTGCTGCAGCAGTTAACCAATTAGGATTTGGAGATAAAATGACTCATATATCAACTGGTGGTGGAGCGTCTCTTGAATTCCTAGAAGGAAAAGTTTTACCCGGAATAGAAGCACTTAATAATAAATAATTAAAATTGATTGTTAAATGATAATTATTATCAAGAAATTATTTACATAATAGATTTTATGGTATAATATGTATATAAATGTTAATGACGACTTTCATTTAATACATAAAATAAAAATGAAATAGAGGTAATTTATAATGAGAAAAGCAATAATTGCAGGAAACTGGAAAATGAATAATACTATAGAAGATGGATTGAAATTAGTTGAAGAATTGAAGACGCTTGTAAAGGATGCTAAATGCGATGTAGTTATATGCCCAAGTTTTATATGTTTAGATGCTGTATTAAAAGCAGTACAAGGAACCAATGTAAAAGTTGGAGCACAGAATATGCACTTTGAAGAAAATGGAGCATTTACAGGAGAAGTATCACCTTCAATGCTTGAAAAAATGGGAGTTCATTATGTAATAATAGGACATAGTGAGAGAAGACAATATTTCAATGAAACAGATCAAACTGTAAATAAAAAGACTAAAAAAGCTTTTGAACATAATTTAACTCCAATAGTTTGCTGTGGAGAAACTTTAGAAGAAAGAGAAACAAATGTAACTGAAGAAGTTTTAGGAAGACAAATAAAATTAGATTTAGCAGGGCTTACAAAGGATCAAGTTGAGAAACTAGTTGTAGCTTATGAGCCAATTTGGGCTATAGGAACTGGTAAAACAGCTACAGATGATCAGGCTAATAATACAATAGCTTATATTAGAAGTGTAGTAGCTGTAATGTATGGAAAAGAAACTGCAGAAAAAACAAGAATACAGTACGGGGGTTCAGTAAAACCAGCTACA
>CAZKOJ010000069.1:14861-21201 GCA_964554365.1 uncultured Clostridium sp.
ACAATAAAAGCACAAATGGCTAAGTCAGATATAGATGGTGCTTTAGTTGGAGGCGCAAGCTTAAAAGCATCAGATTTTGCAGCAATAGTAAACTACTAAAATAATTGAAAGTTGAGAATGGAGAATTCATAGTGAAATATGAATTTTCAATTCTCAATTTTTAAATCTCATTAATAAAGTTTTGGAGGAAAAAATGAGCAAGAAACCAGTAATGCTAATGATACTTGATGGGTTTGGACTTACAGATAGAGAAGATGGAAATGCAGTTAGGGCAGCACATAAACCAAATTTTGATAGATTTTATAATAACTATCCTCGTACACAGTTAGAGGCTAGTGGATTAAGTGTTGGTCTCCCAGAAGGGCAAATGGGAAACTCAGAGGTTGGACACTTAAATATAGGTGCAGGAAGAGTTATATATCAGGCACTAACTAGAATAACTAAATCTATAGAAGATGGAGATTTCTTTGAAAACCCAGCATTAAATAAGGCTGTCCAGAATGCATTAGAAAATAATTCAACCCTTCATTTAATGGGTCTTTTATCACCAGGTGGAGTTCACTCACACACTGAACATTTAAAAGGAATTTTACAGCTTGCAAAGAAAAAGGGATTACAGAAAGTATGTGTTCATGCATTTCTTGATGGAAGAGATGTTCCACCATCTTCATCAAAACAATATATAGAAGAAATAGAAAACTACATGAAAGAAATTGGATTAGGTAAAATAGCTACAGTATGTGGAAGATATTATGGTATGGACAGGGATAAGAGATGGGAAAGAGTGCAGCTTGCATATAACGCATTAGTCCTTGGAAAAGGTGAAGAAGCAGCAAGCGCTATAGAAGCTGTAGATAGATCTTATAATGATAACAAAACTGATGAATTTGTACTTCCAACAGTAATTGTTAAGGACTCATCAGCAACTATAAAAAATAAGGACTCTGTAATATTTTTTAACTTTAGACCAGACAGAGCAAGAGAAATTACAAGAGCTATAAATGACAGAGTATTCGATGGATTTTCAAGAGAAACTTTAGACCTTACATTTGTAACATTAACACAATACGATGTTACATTAGAAGGGGTAGAAGTTGCATTTGCAAGTGAAAGTTATACAAATACTTTAGGTGAGTACGTAAGTAAGCTAGGAAAAAAACAATTAAGAATAGCTGAAACTGAAAAATATGCTCATGTAACCTTCTTCTTTAATGGAGGAGTAGAAGAGCCAAATAAAGATGAGGATAGAGCTCTTATACCATCTCCAAAAGTTGCAACTTATGATCTTCAACCAGAAATGAGTGCATATAAAGTAACTGAAGAGTTACTGGGAAGAATAGATGAAGATAAGTACGATATGATAATATTAAACTTTGCTAACCCAGATATGGTAGGTCATACAGGAGTTTTTGAAGCGGCAAAAAAAGCTATAGAACATGTGGATGTATGTTTAGGAAAAGTTGTGGATAAAATACTAGAGAACAATGGTACTGTATTTATAACTGCAGACCATGGAAATGCAGAACAAATGATAGATTATTCCACAGGAAAACCTATGACAGCGCATACAACAGATCCTGTTCCATTCCTATATGTGGCAGCAGATGCTAGGCCATTAAGAGAAGGTGGAATACTTGCGGACATAGCACCAACTATGCTGCAGGTTATGGGACTTGAAGCACCAAAGGAGATGACAGGAAAAAGTCTTATTAAATAATTGATTGAAACTTTATTTAGGCATATGAAAGAAAATAGACTATAATACTGAATAGTTATTTTTTAAGATACATTAGGAGGAATTTGTCTATGGTTACTGAGTAACTTACAGATTTACAACTGTAAGTTACCAGTTAAACGCCATTTAGGCATTTAACCTCCATAATTTTAAAGTAATAATTCAGAATCTTTAAGAAATAAGTGGAATTATTTCTTAGTATTAACTTTAATATAATAAATAAAAAATTGAGAATTGAAAATGAAGATTTGAAAATAAAGGTTTATTTCAATAGCTTCATTATATTAATTTTCTAAATTAAAAAGGGGTGTTTTATTATGAGAAATTATGTAGAAATAGTAGATGTAGTGGGAAGACAAATCCTTGATTCAAGAGCTATGCCCACAGTAGAAGTAGAAGTTATACTAGAAGATGGAACTGTAGGAAGAGCAGCAGTACCGTCAGGAGCTTCTACAGGTATGTTTGAGGCTGTAGAATTAAGAGACGATGATAAGTCAAAGTACCTTGGAAAAGGAGTTTTGAATGCCGTAGATAATGTAAATAACTACATAGCAGAAGAGCTTATAGGAATGAATGTATTTGACCAAGTATTAATAGATAAGACTATGATAAAGTTAGATGGTACAGATAATAAAGGAAGATTAGGTGCCAATGCAATGCTTGGAGTATCCTTAGCAGTAGCAAGAGCCGCTGCCGAAAATATTGGATTAAACTTATACCAATATATTGGAGGAGTAAATTCAAAAGTTCTTCCAATACCAATGATGAATATAATAAATGGAGGAAAACACGCAGACAACAATGTGGATCTTCAAGAATTTATGATAATGCCAGTGGGTGCACCTTCTTTTAGTGAAGCGTTAAGAATGAGTGCAGAAGTTTATCACACATTAAAGTCACTTTTAAAATCAAAAGGTTATGATACTGGAGTAGGTGATGAAGGCGGATTTGCTCCGAACTTAAAGTCTAATGAAGAAGCTATACAGATAATAGTTGAAGCCATAGGAAAGGCTGGATATATTCCAGGAAAAGATATATTTATAGCATTAGATCCTGCTTCATCAGAAATATATGAAAATGGAAAATACAATTTAGCAGGAGAAGGAAAGATCCTAACTCCGTCAGAGATGGTAGATTACTATGTAAATTTAGTAAATAAATATCCTATAATATCCATAGAAGACGGTATGGCAGAAGAAGACTGGGATGGATGGAAAATCATGACTGAAAAGCTTGAAAGTAAGATTCAGATTGTAGGAGATGATTTATTTGTAACTAACACAGATAGATTAAAAACTGGTATAGAAAAAGGAGTAGCAAACTCCATACTCATAAAATTAAATCAAATTGGAACTTTAACTGAAACTTTAAATGCTATAGAAATGGCAGAAAGAGCAGGTTATACGGCGGTAGTATCTCATAGGTCTGGTGAAACAGAAGATACAACTATATCAGATTTAGTAGTAGCAGTAAATGCAGGACAGATAAAAACAGGAGCACCAGCAAGAAGCGAAAGGGTAGCAAAATATAATCAACTTTTAAGAATAGAAGAAGAACTTGGAGATGCTGGAGAATTTAGAGGGATGAAAACTTTCTATAATATTAAAGCATAAACCTTAGCAGGTTTTTTTATTGTAATCACTTAATGAGTATGTTAAAATATAGGGTGTGTAATATACCAGGAGGTGATATGATGCGTACCTTTGTAATGGTTGTTCAGACTATAATAGCTATATTGTTAATAGTTGTTGTACTAATGCAACCTAGTAAAACTAACGGACTAAGCGGGTTTGTTGCAGGCGGATCTGGTGACTCATTCTATTCAAAGAATAAAGGAAGAACATCAGAAGCGATGCTATCAAAACTTACAGCTATATTTGCTATAATTTTTGCAGGCTTATGCATTTTGCAAAACTTTATTAAATAATATTAATAGTTTACATATTTAGAGCGGAAATTACCGCTCTATTTATTTTGTTTGATAAATGTTCTGTGACACCAAATTTTCACCATAAAAACATAATTACAACTACTTAAAAATGATATGACATATTTGATGAATCAATAGAAAATTCAATTGACTACTGGATAAGTTTGCTATAATATTAACCTAAAATATTAATGTTAATATTATTGAATATTTTTTAGTGTTAAATATAAGAATAATAATAATTGAAAATTGAGAATGAGGGTGAATTTATGGATATAAAAGAAACTATTATAAACTTCATGAAAGAGCAAGCATATAAGCCTATGAATATAATTGAATTAGGTAGAATATTTGATATAAAAAAAGCAGACAGAAGTGATTTTGAAAAAATGCTTGGATATATGGAAAAAGACGGTGAAATAGTTAAGACAAGTACAGATTATTATGGTGTTCCCGATAGAATGGGATTAGTTATAGGAAAGCTTCAAGGACATACAAAGGGTTTTGGTTTTGTAATAATAGGTAATGACAGACCAGATGTATTTATACCTTCTTCTTATATGAATGGAGCTATGAATGGGGATAAAGTAGTAGCAAAGATAACTAGAGAAGAAAATAAAGGGAAAAAGTGTGAAGGGGAAATAATAAGAGTCATTGAAAGGGTAAACAAAACTATTATAGGAACTTATGAGGATAGCAAAAGTTTTGGTTTTGTAGTACCAGATGAAAGAAGAATACATCAAGATATATTTATTCCAAAAGACTGTAGAAACGGAGCCAAAACGGGAGAAATAGTAATAGCAGAAATAACTAGTTGGCCAGATAAGAGAAGAAATCCTGAAGGTAAAGTAGTAGAAATACTAGGGAAAAAGGGCGAAAAAGGAATAGATATTTTAACTATAATAAAGAAAAATAATTTACCAGAAGAATTTCCTCCAAAGGTAGAAGCATATGCAGATGCAATATCAGAAGAAATACCAGAGGAAGAATATAAGAGAAGAAAAGATTTAAGAGATTTAACTATAGTAACTATAGATGGTGAAGATGCTAAAGACCTAGATGATGCTGTATCCATTGAGAAGCTTCCAAATGGAAACTACTATTTAGGGATTCATATAGCAGACGTAGCAAACTATGTAAAAGAAAAAAATCCTTTAGATAAAGAAGCTTTAAAGAGAGCAACTTCTGTGTATCTTATAGATAGGGTTATTCCAATGCTTCCAAAGAAATTATCTAACGGCATATGTAGCTTAAACCCAAAAGTAGATAGACTTACTTTAACTTGTTTTATGGAGATAGATAAGAAGGGTAAGGTTGTAGATCATACTATTACAGAAAGTATAATAAAGACTAGCGAAAGAATGACTTATACAGATGTAACTAAAATACTTAGGGATAAAGATGAAGAAGTTATAAAAAAATATGATTATTTAGTGGATACATTTAAAATTATGGAAGAGCTTTGTGATGTGCTTCATAAGAAGAGAATGCACAGAGGAGCCATAGACTTTGACTTTGAGGAATGTAAGATCATTCTTAATGAATTAGGAAAGCCCGTAGATATAAAACCTTATGAAAGAGCTATTGCAAACAGAGTAATAGAAGAATTTATGCTAGTATGTAATGAAACTGTGGCTGAGCATATGTTCTGGGCTAATATGCCATTTGTATATAGAATACATGAGGAACCAGATGAAGAAAAATTAATGAATTTTAATGAATTTGTTCATAACTTAGGTTATGTAGTTAAAATGGGACAGGAAATTCACCCAAAGGCATTACAAGACATAGTAGAAAAAGTAAAAGGTAAAAAAGAAGAAACAGTGGTAAGTACTATTTTACTTCGTTCCATGAAGAAAGCTAGATACGCTCCAGAATGTACAGGACATTTTGGATTAGCAGCAAGATACTATTGTCACTTTACATCACCTATAAGAAGATATCCTGATCTTATGATACACAGAATAATAAAAGAGTTTATAAATGGTAAAATAAATGACAATAGAATGGAAAGATTAAGTGCAGAAGTAGAATATGCGTCAAAACAATCTTCTGAAATGGAAAGAGTAGCTCAAGATGCTGAAAGAGAAGTAGACGATCTTAAGAAGGCTGAGTATATGAGTGAAAGAATAGGTCAAGAGTTTGAAGGAATAATATCTTCAGTAACTAATTTTGGAATGTTTGTAGAGCTTCCAAATACTGTAGAAGGTCTTGTTCATATGAGCAGCTTAGATGATGATTACTATATATATGATGAAAAACATTTAAGCCTTATAGGAGAAAGAACAAAAAATATATATAAACTAGGAGATGAAGTAAAAATAAGAGTGGATAAAGTAGATTTATTTGCTCATGAAATATACTTTGAACTAGTAAAGCCATCTTCGGACAAAAATGATGAAGAAGAAAAACAGACTACAGATGGAATAGGTAATAAAGATTTAAATTAAGTTATAGGTAAAATAGATAACAATGTGGATAAATTACACTAGTATCTGTGGATAAATTTTAAAATATCAGTATAAGCATATTACGCCGCAAATTTAGAGTGGCCTACGCTTAAATATATTATTCGAAAAACCGTCCATTTATTAAGAAGGCCTAATGCTTCTCTTATTTAAAAACTACCTACCCACTCGATCAGCCCGTCCTTGGGCTCCTCGTGGCTTGAATCC
>CAZKOJ010000070.1:0-20863 GCA_964554365.1 uncultured Clostridium sp.
TACAAAAAAGGTTAGTATAGCCATTACTATACTGGAAAGTACATATTGTGATATATCAAAAGATTTCCTAGAAATTACATGCACTCCCCATATTAAAATGAATAGTTCTGGGATATTTCTAAAAAAAAATTCTATCCATGTAAGTTCCAACATATTTTTCATGTCCTTTCTGTAATATTTAGTATATAAATTTAAAGGAATTAACAACATTTATATATTTTAACACATTTTAACTTTATTCCCACATATATGTATTATTCGATATTAAAAGTATAATTCCTTCTTTTTCAACTTTTTTTTCTTTGAACTATTGAATATTATTAGGGGATCTTTTGTTTTTAATAAATAATGCATTATTATAATAAAAATTGATGTAATAACTAAGGATGGAGCTTCTAATACACATTTTGTAACAGGTTGTAAAAATTCAAAATTTGTATCAATATTTAGTAAGCTCAATATTATTATATTTAAAAATTCACTTAAGGAAAGTATAAAAATCATAAGTAAAGTACTATACATGGCTTTTATTATTGGTATACCAATAATAATCATAATACTTGTAATTAAAATGATGTTAATTACTATATGTATTCCAAAATATATAGGAAGCCACCTTACAAAAAAGGTTAGTATAGATATTAATATACTAGAAAGTATATATTGCGGAATATCAAAAAATTTTGTAGAAATTACATGTATTCCCCATATTAAAATAAACATTTCCGGGATAGTTCTTAAAAAAAACTCTATCCAAGTAAGTTTAAACATATTTTTCATGTCCTTTCTGTAATATTTAGTATATAAATTTAACAATTAAAGATTTAAAAACAATGTTAACAAATATCTACACATTATTATATATTTAACTTTATTTCTATATAATGTATTATTCGATATTAAAAGTATAATTCCTTCTTTTTTACTAAATAAACTATTTATTTTAACTTTCCTTCTATTCTGATTCCATTTTTCAACACAAAGACAAAATGCATTGGCTAAAGAATCTCTATCTTCTCTACCAATGCATTAAATAATATTCAATATACTGACTTATTTATTAGCTTGTTACTTTCTTTACTGCTTTTTTTCTTCTATTAGAATGCCACGTTTGCCCAGATCTTTTAGTAGGACTGTTTTTTGCAATGTCCTTCTTCACCACTAGTTCTGTAGTAGCAATCAGTGGGTATGGATTGTCTTCTATTACTGGTATTGTCTTACGGATAAGTTTTTCAATACTCCTAAGATAATCCTTTTCTTCCTCATCACAGAATGAAATTGCAATTCCCTTAAGTCCTGCCCTTCCAGTACGTCCAATTCTATGAACATAAGTTTCTGGCACTTCTGGTAAATTAAAATTAATTACATGAGACAATTCATCCACATCAATACCTCTTGCTGCTATATCCGTTGCTACCAAAACCCTTGTTTTTCCTTCTTTAAAATTATTTAAGGCAAGCTGCCTAGCATTCTGTGATTTGTTACCATGAATAGCTTCAGCATCTATTCCTACTTTAGCAAGATCTTTTGTAATCATATTTGCACCATGCTTTGTTCTTGAAAATACCAACGCAGAGGCAATAGATTGATCTTTCAAAATATGCGTAAGTAAAGATTTTTTATTTTTTTTATTAACAAAATATAACCCTTGTGTAATAGTGTCTATAGTAGATGAAACAGGTGTCACCTCTACTCTTACTGGATCTTTCAAAATAGAGTCTACTAACTTTGAAATTTCACGAGGCATAGTTGCAGAGAATAACATTGTTTGCCTAACTTTCGGTAACTGTGTTATTATTCTTTTCACATCGTGAACCATTCCCATATCCAGCATACGGTCTGCCTCATCAAGTACAAAATGCTTTACATTATTTAATTGAATATACTTCTGGTTAATTAGGTCAATTAGTCTACCTGGAGTTGCAATGAGAATATCTGGTCCTGCTTTTAGTGCATTTATTTGTTTGTTTTGTGGCACTCCACCAAAAATCACTATGTTTTTAAGATCCATATGTTTTCCGTAAGCTGTAAAACTTTCTCCTATTTGAATAGCTAATTCCCTAGTAGGAGCTAATATCAATGCTCTAATAGGTCTTAGTCCTTTTACATCTCTTTGCTCACTAAAAAGATTTTGTAATACCGGAATAGCAAAAGCCGCTGTTTTTCCTGTACCAGTCTGCGCGCAGCCAAGGAAGTCCTTTCCTTTTAGTATAGATGGAATAGACTTTTCCTGTATTGGAGTAGGCTTTGTATATCCATCTTCTTTTAAAGCCTTCAAAATAGGCTCAATTATATTTAAGTTCTCAAATAACATTTTTTCTCCTTTGAAAGTGGTCATTATAAATTTTAAATGCCCTGAATCACTATATGATGTTGCAGAATTCTTTTTCAAAATTATACACAACAAATTTTGTTATGATTATATTGCATCTAATAGTCCACCGTTTATTATTTATATTTGCGATATAAGTTATTTTGAAAGATACAAGTATTGCAAATCAGGGACAATTCTTTTGTTTCAATTTGAAGCATTAAGTATACTTCCCTTCCAACAACTTCAGTCCTATACATGTGTTCAAACAAATTTCTCTTATTCTAATATATTTTAATTATATCATAAATAACTGTACTTTTTTTACTTTTAACTACAATAGAAATCTTCTTATTAATTTTCACTTACTTAAAGACATTGTATACTGGAATATTATTGTTACAATGCAAACATTTGATTAGTAAATTTTCTTTTCTTCAAGAAACTCACCCCACTGTAAACATGATTTACGAGCAATAAAAGATAGCAAAACCTCATTATAAAGACTTTACTATCTTTTTTATAATTATCGCATTTCTATTTTTTCTTGTTTGCAGCCAACAGCGCTCCTGGTGTCTTATTTATATACTTTTGCATTCTCTTTAAAACCAATTATGAAACTCATCTACTACCCATTTTTGACCATCGTATACTAATATTGCCTTAACATAAGATGGTTCAGACTCATAATAATATCCCTTAACTGAAACCTCCACCTTATTCTCTTTATATTTTTTATCTACTATTTCAGCATTCTTAAGATTAATTGCTGGTTCTGGATTGCCATATCTCATATAATACTTACCATCAATATTAGTAAACACAAAATCTACCATGTTTTTCATGAATGCATCACTATAATATTTATTTAAGCTATAGTTTTTATTTAAATAATCGTATATGGAGCCATATGAATTTATATCAGCATTAATCTTAGCAAAGCTTGTTCCGTGCAAATCAATATAATTTTTCCCGTCCACATCTATTTTTAACATTTTATTAAATGCTTCATCTCCATTTAATAACAATTCTTTAGCATCTTCATTTGATATTACAGGTTTATTTTCCAATATATATTCTACTTCTTTGTTTATAGCAGCATCTCCTCCTAATAGGATAAGCTTTTTATAATTATTGGCATCTAAATATTCTTTCTGACTTGCTATGTTAGCTCCATCAGTCAATATTATAGGTGCATCTACTTTTGCCGCTAAAGAACTCCCTGATAAGGCATCTGGAAAGTTTTCACCATTTGCAATAACAGCAGTTTCTGATGGCAAATTAAAATACTTGCATATATTTAATGAGGTTTCATATCTATTATTTCCCCAAATTCTTATAATAGAATTACTATTTAAAGATGATATAGTATTTTTAAGTTCATTAATAACACTATTTTCTATAGAAGCATTTCCTCCAATTATAAATACTTTAGAAGGAGTTATGCTTTTTAACATTTCTTTTGTTTCATTAGGTAGTTGGTTTGAATTACTCATTATAATGGGATACCCCTTTGAAGCTGCAATACTAGAAATACTTAAAGCATCTGCAAAACCATAACCATTAACAATAACTACTGGTGTCCCCTTTTGTGTGTTTAAGGAGTTAACAATTAAGCTATTTGTGTGAAATCTATCCACTCCACCTAGCCTTTTAATGTTTTTACATCCTATAGAATTAAAATAATGCTCAAAGCTTTTCTCTACAGAACCTTCTCCACCTAAAATATAGATAGTTCCATTACTACTAATTTTGTTTTTTATAAAATTTATAGTACTCATGCTAGAGTCTACGTCTTTGTCAACTAATAATATTGGTGCATTTAACTTTTTTGAAAGAACAGACCCAGCTAATGCATCTGGAAAATTATTACCACTTGCAATAATTACATTTTCAAATTTATCATTGCTATAATTTGAACCTACGTTTATAGACGTTTCATATCTAGTTGCTCCAGATATCCTATTTACTATATAATCCCCTTTGGCCTTTGCTACACCTCCCCCGCCTAATGCTATAGCCACTGCGGCAGCTAACACTATAATTTTTTTCATGAAAATCCTCCTAAAAACATAATATGAATCTTTTAAAATTACTCACATAATATTTATAGTATGGAAAAACATTAAAAAGATACCCTGTAATTAATAAATATACTATTTATTTTGACAGTGACAGGCACCTCCAATAACACATTATACTGAAACATATTCGTAAAAGTTTTCATTGTTAATTTAACTATCGTTCTTTTTCATCTTACTAAATTTTAAATTCATTTACAGCATTTCGAAGTTGCTGCGCCAAATTAGAAAGGTTATGGCTAGAAGATGTTATTTCTTCCATTGATACACATAATTCCTCAGTTTCTGAGGATATGGTTTGCGTTTCAATAGCAGTTTCTTTAGATATTGTATCAATTGCATCAACAGACAGAACAATTTGTTCTGTGCCACTTGCTAATTGTTGTAAAGTTTCAGAAGTATCTTCAATTTGTAAAGAAACTTCTGAAACAAGTCTCACTATTTCACTAAAAGCCTTACCAGCACTGTTCACTACTTTAGTTCCAATATTTACATCCTGTGCACCATTTTTCATAGCAATAACAGCTACTTTCGTATCATCTTTTACTTGTTCAATAAGTTTTGCAATCTTTTGAGTCGCATCACTAGATTGTTCAGCTAGCTCACGAACTTCTTGTGCAACAATTGCGAATCCTCTCCCATTTTCACCGGCGTGTGCTGCTTCAATAGCAGCATTTAAAGCAAGTAAATTTGTTTGTGAAGCAATTGCTGAAATCGTATCTACAATCTGTCCAATTTCAACTGAATTGTCATTAAGTTTTTCCACAGCATTTTCTACAATTTTTGTAGATTTTTTAATAGTTGCCATTTGATTAACAGCCTTTACAATAACGTTACTACCTTCTTTTGCTATAGTGGATGCTTGATTTGCCACATTAGCTGCATTAATTGAATTGGCTGCTACCTGTTGTGCCCCAGCAGATATTTGCTCAACAACAGCTGAAGCTTCACCAGATGCCTTAGATTGATTTTCCGCTCCATGGGCTATTTCTGTAATTGTCTCAGTTACCTCACTTACAACTTCAGTTGATTGTTCAGCACCATTATGCAATTCTTCTGACAATATAGCTACTTGCTCGGATGCATTTAATACAGTTCCAACAATATTTTTCAAATTACTTGTCATTGTATTAATATAACTACCCAATTCTCCAACCTCATCTTTTTCCACTATTTTTATGGGTTCAATTATTAAATTGCCTTTAGCAATTTCCTTCAGGGAAGTTACACAATTGTTAAGTCGAATTACTATATTTTGTGAAAGCCTTATTGATACTATAAGGCTAGCTACTATACTAATGAAGAATATAATTCCCATAATCAGTTTAGCCTGTGAAGCTGCTTGTTTACTTTTACTCCAAGAATCGTTAGATATGCTATTTATTTCTGTGCTCATTTTTTTATGTACATGACTATAAACATCCATATACACTTTACCATCTTCAAGAGCTTTAAGCGCTGGTACAGTGGCATCCACGCCAACAACTGGCATATATTTTCCATTATTGAAGTGACCTTTTAATTTCAATGCATCTATTGCGCCAAGAGCCATATCGTCATTATTAGATATCACACAATCAAAATTTTCACCAGATAATAGTGTTCTAATAGAAGTTTATCCATTAAAGACATTCTTGTTCCTGATTAAAAATCAATTAATTACTAAGTGACTGATTATCCGTACCATCTATTCTCATTTTATATTTATACAAATGATCATGAGCATTTATAACATAATATATCCAGCCATTAGAAATTTGCAGATATCTTCCTTCAAGCTCTGTTATTTTTGTATCGCCACTTCCATCAATTTTAACTTTACATAAGAAATTGCTGTCCGGAGTAGTATAATAAATCCAATCATTAAATATATCAAATGAATTATAAGTAGTATCTGCTATTTTAGTTTTTCCTGTTCCATCCAGTTTCATTTTTTTTAAATGATATATATCATGATCGTCTGTTGTAGTAATAAAATATAGCTCATTTTTATATACTTTTAAATCTACTATCTTATATGGTTCTTCAGAGGATATTTGCGCCTTATAGGTTCCATCGGTTTTCATTTTATATATTTTTATTTGAGGATCAGCTTCAGAGGATTGTTCTGTATAATAGAAGTAATCATTAACAATATCAGCACTAATTATTGATCCCTCCACTGAAGTATTAGATTTATTATTGCCATCACTGTCCATAGTATTAAAACCTTTATCTGTGGCACAGTAAATTTTGTTACCTACTACTTTAAACCATTTACAATTTTCATCATTTAATTTTTTTTCACCTGTACCATCATTTTTTATCTTGTACAAATGAGGCTCATCAAAAGAGTAATTATCCCTTTCTACATGATTATCTGATATAAAATAAATCCAGTCTTCTACTACAGTAATTTGAGATCCCCATCTATCACTTAGCTTCTGTATTGAATTTCCATCTATCTTACATTTAGAAAGCTTAGTACTTTTATTCTCATCAGAAGAATAATAAATCCATTCACCTTGCCTTACAATTGAAACGTCCTTAGGCAGACCAATAATTTCATTAACATCTGGATAAATGGCTTTATTAACTAAGTTATCGGCAACAACACCCTTTCCTCCCAATATTTTAATATTATTTTCTGAAGGTAATTTATCAAATGCAAATTCTTTTGTTGCCTTTCCTATATAATCACTTACCAATAAAACACAAGTAGAATTTTTAGCTGCCAAAGCTGAGCCTGCTAAAGCATCAGGAAAATTTTCTCCACTAGATAAATAAATAGTATTAAAATTTAAATCATTTGCAAATCTTTTTAATACAGCAGCATTTGTATCATATCTGCTGTCACCATATAATCTTTCAGCCTTTGGTAACTCATTAAAAGTTTTATCACTTACTACATCATTTCCACCAACTACATAACTCTTAGTTATATTTTTATCTTTTATATAATTTGCAACACTATCTGGTAAGTTCCCTCCTGCTGTAAGTATTATAGGCATAGACTTTTGTGCTGCAATTGGAGCTATAGACATTGCATCCGGAAAATTTTCACCTGATGCAACAGCTATTTCTTTAACATTGCCTAATTGCTCTGCAACCTTAACTGCTGTTTCATACCTATCTTGTCCATATAATCTGATGTTTTTAATATCTAATTCATTTAATGTATCTTCTGCCGTTTTTGGTATTACTCCTTTTCCGCCTATAATAAATACTTGCTTTACATTTAATCTTTTTAATTCAGTTTTAACTCGGTTATCCAAACCTTTTCCAGAGTTAAGCAATATAGGTGCATTATATTTTTTGGCAAGAGGTGCTGCACTTAGAGCATCCGGGAAGTTTTCTCCATTAGCTAAAATTGCATATTCTGACCCATCGTGCCAACCACTTTTACATACTTCTATGGCTGTATCGTATCTGTCACTACCCCATATACGCTGTGGTTCACCATCTGCCATAACCTTTGTTATTATGGCAAAGTTTATACCTACAGCTACTAGTATACTTACTACTCTTTTTGCAAACATATTTTCATCTCCAATACGCATATTTTTACAGTTACATTATCCCAATTAATCATAAAACAGTCAATAAAATTTTGTCTCACTAAGTTCATATGAATATCCTCTAAGATATATTAAATAAATTATAAATTTCTGCAGACCATATACCCCAATAAAATTTATTTCTTTAAATACATTGGTACTAGTAATCATACCTATTTTAAAACATGATTTTATAGAAATTTATCCATAAAATAAATAAATTTTCATAGATATGCCCCTTGAATTACAATTTTAAATCTGTTATTATAATGACATAGAAAACAATAATCTTCTTTAAAAGTTTGGTTTTAGTTAACTAGATTTGTAAAAAAATTAGATTAAAGTTATTAAAAATCTGATTGTATATTTAAAATATATTTTCTGAAATATGCGTTAAGCTCTTATTTTGAACCTACATTTAAGCTTAGGGAGTCCGATAAGTTAGATGAAGAAATGTACCTTTCTGTGAGTCCTTTTACGGCATTTAAGGCGATTGAATTATCTCTGCTGACACCCACCTATCAATAGATAGGTGTCAAAATTAGAGTACCGGTATTTTGGATATTATATTTAGTAAATTTCAAGCCAATGCTTAACTTTTCAAGCATTGGCTTTTAATATTTCCAATAGCAGTATTGAAAAATCTTTAAAGTAAAAAAATCAACCATGTGGTTTATTTTTAAGGTTGATGTCTTTAGTTATATTACTTAATTTTAAATACTTTAATTGTGTTATTAAGATTTTCTGCCATACTATTTAATTCTACTGCAAATTTATTCATTTCATGCATTGCTGCACTTTGTTCTTCAGTTACTGCTGATACCTCTTCTGAAGAACTTGAAAGATTATCTGATATTTCACTTACTTTGTTTATTACATTAAGAACGCTGTCTCTACTAATAATTACATTTTCTATACCTTGGGAAATATTATTGATTTTAGATACTATATTTTCAACTACTATATCTATATCTTTAAATGTTTTTCCTGTATTGCTAACTGCATTATTTTGTTCAGCAACAACATTATTAGCATAAATTATAGTATCATTAGCTTCTGATATATCTTTTTGAATAACATTTATTATATTCTTTACATTATTACTAGCTTCTGCAGTATGTTCAGATAACTTTCTTACTTCCTCTGCCACAACTGCAAAGCCTTTACCACTTTCACCAGCACGTGCTGCTTCTATTGCTGCATTTAAAGCCAAAAGGTTAGTTTGCTCTGAAATAGATGTTATTGTCTCTACAATATCTCCAATAGTATTTGCTTTTTCATTAAGAGAATTAATAACTGAGCCAACTTTTTTAATAACTTCATTGTTATCTTGTGACTTGATTTCTAGTACATCTATTGCTTTTAATCCATTGTTATTTGAATTAATAGCATCATTTGTTGACTGCATTGTTTGTTTTATATATGTTGACATTTGTTCTAATTCACTTGAAAGCTTATTAGCTGCTTCTAATCCTTCTGCAGCTCCTACCGCTTGACTTTGAGCATCTTCTGCAACATGGGTAATTGTTTGAGCAATATCTTCAATTGATTTAACAGTTTCATCTGTAGCCTCTGCCAGTGATGAAGATGAAGAAATTACTGTATTCGATGCTTCATCAATTTTATTAATTAATTCTTTCATATGATCTATCATAGTATTAAAGCTTGTACTTAAAGCTCCTATTTCATCTTTAGACTTATAATCACTATATACTGTTAAATCACCTTCTGAAGTTCTTTTCATAAGTGTCATTATATTAATTATTGGTTTAGTAAATCTTTTTGAAACATATATTGTTACAAAAACAACTAATGCAATTACAAAAGTAAGAATAATAATATTTTTATATTGAATATTTTTTATTGGTTGAAGTGCTACTGCTTTATCTTGAACAGTTATAACTGCCCATTTATCTGATTGTCCTGGAATAGAAATACTACTATAAACACACATTAATTTGTTATTGTCATTATCAGTGTATTCTGTATTTCCGGACTTACCATTTAAAGCACTTATTGTGATTTCCTTTAGCTTTTCTGTTACTTTAATATCAACTGCTTCTGTTTTTTGTGTGCCAGCAGCATCTAGTACAGCCTTTCCACTTGAATCCTTAACAAGTACTGTTTTCTTTCCTGTTTTATAATTATACATTTGTGACACTTGCTCTGTTTTTGGATGGGCAATAACTACACCTTCACCATCAACTATATATGTATAACTTCCTTCTTGAGTATTGCTTTTTTCTACTAATGACTGAAGGGCATTAAGTTTTAAATCTGCTCCAAAAACACCAGCTAAATTTTTTGCATCATCATAAATAGGCATAATTATAGAACATACTGTAGAATTATTTGATATGGAGTAATAAGATTTTGTAATAAATGGCTTTTTATCTTTCATAAATTGAATAAACCACCATCTATCTGCTCTACTACCTAAAGTTCCGCTTGACTTTGCAGTTTGTTCTCCATTAGGTTTTTGAATGTACATTAACTCAAGATAACTATTTCTACCAATACTGTTTAATAAAGCACTGTTTTGTTTTTCTGGTATGAAACTTTTTATATCACTATTATTAACAATTTCCTCTGAAAGGGTATATGATTTTTGTACAAAGCTCTCTACATTGCTTGCCACAGCCTTAGCAACAGTTTGGTTATTATTTTCCACTTGTGATCTCATACTGCCTGATGTTGAATAATAATAACTTAAATTAGTAATACCTGTAGCTATTACTACCAGTATTAATATTAATACTATAAGTTGCGTTTTTATAGACTTCATTATAATTCCTCCTAAAGTAACAAAAAATGATACTATATAATTATTCGTATCATCTTTTTTTTTCTTTATCGGTTAATTGTGTTCCTCTTCATCCCCCTACCAAAGTTTATTATTTCAATATTAAAGGATCGCCTATCTTCCCTACTTATAACTCTCTTTAAACTCCCTCACTTTTAATTTAATTCTAATAAGGTTACTTTCCTTTGACAAATAATAGTTGACAACACTTTTGCCTCACAATATAAAAATGCCACATAAAAAGGACTATCTCAAAATTTTATTTCAAGACAGCCCATTGTTTTAGTCTTATAATATGCCTTATGCTGTGACATAGTTTAACTTCTAATTATGTTCTAATTCATTTATTAAACTTAATAATTTATGAGCATAGTCTTTATCTGAAGCCCATTTACCATTTCGTAGGTTTTCAATATTAGGAGCACAGCCCTTTTGTACAAGTTTAAATCTCGGATCAATTAACACTTCTCCTTCTGGTAATGGATTGATGCTACTATATGCAAACAAGTGTTGAATGTGACATTTAACTCCCTCATCTTCTGTAGAGAAGCTTAGAGCTTGTCCCCTTCCATTGTTATCTAAAGCACCTAATCCTGCATAATTTTTCATATTTAATGTAGTTATTGAAGTGTTTGAGTATCTTAAAAAGTTTGTTTCTAAACACATTTGAACCCATGCGCACTCCAATCTTACTCCATAAAGGTCGCAATATTTCTTATAAATACTGGCTAAATAAGGAGCATTGGGATTTCTCTTTCTAAGAAATTTTTCACATTGTTCCACTGATACCTGAGATTGTCCTATTATAGGAGTTAATATAGTATTATTTCCATTGCTACCTACATTCACACTATTATCGTCATTGTTATTTTCATCCACATTAATAATTCCATTGATACCAACATTATTATTTATACTAGCAGTAGTATTAATTTTTAATAAAGTTTTTAATGTTGAATCTGAAATAACACCTTGTCCTCCAATAACATCAATTTCTCCTATATTTTTTCTATTTTCAGCCAAAAAATCTTTCAATTGGTTCATGTTGTCTTCATCTACAAAAAATAATGGATTTTCATTAGATCCTGCCAATGGACTTATACATAAACCATCAGCAAAAGCTTTACTTGATGCTAAATAAACTTTACTAAATTTCATTTTATCATTAGAATTATATATTTTAATATTTGTATCTACTTTGTTATAACCTAAAGTTTTTACTTGTGTTCCACCTAAATTATGTTCAATATTATCTAAAAAATTATAATTATCTTTTTCACCTATAACATTATAAGTATGTATTGTATTATCTATATTTTTTTTAACCACATCTGGTACACCATTTTTATTAGTGAAAATTATAGGACAATGTGACATAGTAGCTACTGGACTAATTGCTAGTGCATCTCTCCAGTCCTCACCATCTACCACATAAACAGAATTATTAGAACTTACTATATGACTTGCTACTTTTACCGCTGTTTCATACCTATCTTGTCCTGCAATTCTTTCTTCAATAGATATTCCCATATTTTTTAACTGTTTTTCAACATTTTTAGATATTAAACTTTTGCCGCCTAAAATAAATACTTTTTTAGTGTTTAACCTGTTTAATTCGTCTATAACTGTATCTGGAATGTTATCCTTTTCAACAAGTAATATTGGTGCTTTAAATTTATCTGCTAATGGTGATGATACAACAGCATCTGCATACATTTCACTGTTAACAAGCACTGCATAATCACTTTTAGTCCACCCTGAATTTGATATTTTCGTGCAGGTTTCAAAACGGTCTTGTCCTGCAATTCTATTTATTTTCATATCATTTGCAAATACCTTAGATGTAGATAATAAACAAGCACTAGATGTTATTACTAATGCCAATAAATGTTTTTTTAATATTGTCATTGTGTTCTCCCCTTGCATTTTATGAATTAACTTTCTTAATGTAATAAGCATACTGCGTCGCAATTTGCTTACAATATGAAATCATTTTTTAAAATTTGTATAAATACCTATTGAAAGTAAAATTTTATTACATTTTACATTTTACACCTTAAGCCATATTTTATCAAATTGCATTAACAATATTGTATTATGTATTTTTTAAATTAATTAAAGTTACTATAATAGTTTACCAAAATATTATCCATTAAACAAATTTAAGAGGGATTAAACAATGAAACATTTAAAAGAAGCTATATTCTCTTTTATATAAAAATCATTGAGTAAAAAGCGCATATTTTTTCATCTCTGTAAACAATTATTGTCTAGATAAAAATATAAAAGTATAAATTTAAATGAAAAACTTTACTAAAAACAAAACGAAACTATATAATAGATTGTCTAATAGATGAAAGGTTATTACCGGTAATAAGACACCTTACTTTGCTTGGAGGATTAATAATATGGAAGTTGAAGAATTAGCCACTAAGGCAAAAAATGGAGATGAAAATGCTTTTTGTAAACTTATGCAAATAAATAAAGAGGTTCTCTATAAAACTGCCTATACTTATACTAAAAATCAACATGATGCTTTAGAAATATTAGATAATACTGTTTATAAAGCTTATATATCTATAAAAAAGTTAAAGGATACAAAATACTTTAATACTTGGATTATGAGAATACTTATAAACAATTGTATTAACTATATAAATAAGAAAAAGAGAATTGTATTCTTTAAGGAAAATGTTGATATAATTGAAAAAAGTAAACACATTGACAATAGAGAAGAAATATTGGATTTATATGAGGCCATTGATAATTTAGATGGTAAATTTAAAATAATAATAATACTTAGATATTTTCAAGATTTAACTGTTCCACAAATAGCTGAAATAATGGACTATCCCCTTGGTACAGTAAAAACTTACATTCACAAAGCTTTAAAACAATTAAGAATTAAATTGGAGGTGGAGTAAAAATGGATTATAATAATAAATCTTATAAGGATAGCTTTGAAGACATAGAAGTTCCAATAGAAACAGATTTAGTTATAGAAAAAGCTATAAGAAGGGCTAAAAACAGATACAAAAGAAGGTTTCTTAAAATTTCAGCAAGTTTTGCTGCTGTTTTTGTTTTATTAATATTCCTTAGCAAAACTTCTCCTGCTTTTGCTGATTACATAAACAATGCTGCTGCACCTGTAAAAAACTTATTTAGTCATTTTCAAGATAAGGGAATTGATAATGCAGTTAAAAACGGATTTGTTCAAGAAGCACCTAAAGATAAAAAAACTTCTCCCCTATCAGCTTCAGATAAGGGAATTACAGTAACTATTGATCAAGTTGCTGTAAGTGGAAATAAACTTATCATTGGATATACTTTAAAAGCAGATGAAAAGTTTAAAAATTGGGAAGATTTAAATTGTGATAAATTTAAAATTACAGATGACAAAGGAAGGGTTCTTTACGATAACTATCATAGCCAAATCTCCAAAGATGTATATAGCGGCTGTTTTCACAAATATGTAAATAAAGAAAGTTTTAAAAGCACAGGGATAAAACAAGGAATATATGAATTTAGTTCTCACAAAAGTAAAATAGATGAAATACCTGATAGTATCACTATAGAGTTTTATAATTTTATAGAGTCTTATGATTTTTTGGATAATAATTATAATTCATCTCGTAGATTCTCTTATAATGTAAATGTATTCTTTTATAGGCTAACTCATAAGTCTCCTAAATTAGTTGAAGGCGATTGGGCTATACCTATAAAAATTGATGATAAATTTAAAAATGCAAAAGAAATAAAATATGTTGAAGCAAAAGAAACAAATGAAGACTTAGATGTGAAAATAGAATATTTAAATGTATATCCTACTACTGCAAATGCTAAGTTTTCCATTCCAAGAAATATGCATGTAACTAGCATACATATAGAAGATGAAAAAGGTAATAAGTATAAGCAAATGGGCGGAACAAGCTACACTGATGATACTTCTTGTGTGTCATGCCCGGATCTTGAAAGCCCATTCTTTGAAAAAACAGAAAAGTTATATTTGGTATTTGATTGTAAAGGAAATGGTAAAAATAAAAATTTTAAAATAGAGCTTAAAAAACAGTAGTTTACAAACTATCAAGTAATTCTTAGATTCGGTTGGAGTTTGCTTTAGCACTGGGCAGATTTACTGGTTTACACCAGCAAATCTGCCCGTTAAATGCCATCCCAGCTGATATTATCCTGCCGAATTCCTTTTTTAATCTTTTGTGCTATTTATTTTTCTACATTCAATATGACATAATGTACAAAGCACCTAGTATATTAATTTCTAATTTTTTTAAATATTGCCATTGAATACTTCCACATATTTACTTCCTGTTTTAATATTATCTCTGTTTTTTATAAAAGATTTAGCTGTTAATATAAGCATTCTTTCAGCCTTAATCCTTGCATCAATATCCTTAATACTTGTAATATCTAAAACCTTAGAATCTCCTACCACTCTTCTAATAATCTCAAGACCAGCTAATCCTGCAGTATCCGATAATACAGATTCTAAATACCAATCCATATAATGTTCTTGTTTTGCTATTACATCCGTTACTATTTCTTTATATAGACTAACAAATTTTTTCTTAAACAGATATATAATATCTTCTATGGTCTTTTCCATCCAGGTTGTGAACTCTTCTATTTCATTAGAATCTTTTGTTACACAAGCATTTGCCCATGCAAAAAATAAGTTTCCTATTACATTTCCTAAGTCATATCCAATTGGACCATAAAATGCAAATTCCGGATCTAATATCTTAGTTGAGTTTTCCTTTACAAAAATAGAACCTGAATGTAAATCTCCATGGACCAAAGCTTGGGCATTATTCATAAATGCATTTTTAAGTTTCCCTACCTCAAGGATTAACGCCTTATCTTCATAAAGTTCTTTCTTTACAAATTCCATGTTTTCATCTAATATAATGTTTCTTCCTTTATAATCAATATACGGCTCTGTAAACACAAGGTCTTCAGATATTTTACAAAGGTCCTTATTAATATATTTTTTAACATTATCCTTCTTTTCTCCTGAATCCATAACTAAATCTGTTGTTGGTAAAAGTGTATTAACTATAAATGTAGTTATATGATCAGCAAATTTCGGAAAAACCTTTCTGTTCAATAATTCACTTCTTAAACTAATATGATCAGATATATCTTCCATTGATAAAGCACACATTATAGGATCATATTTATATATTTTAGGAACCAATTGAGAAGCTAATTTTCCTTGTAACATTAGAGCTTCTGCTTCTATTCTATTTCTATCAACATCTAAAGGACGTCCTGATGATCTAAGTAGAACGTCAGCTTGCTTTATTATAATGGATTCATTAGTTAATGCATCCCAAACTTTGAATACATAGTTTATATTTCCATCCCCTATTTCTTTTGCTTGCAGCTCCGCATCTTTATTAAAGATATCTAAATTCTCTTTTGCATAAATCCTAGCATCCTCAGTTCCCATTCTGAAATGTGAATTAAATTTAGACAAGTTATCAACTCCTTAAAAATATTGAAAAATTCTAATAAAAATTTTCCACACTAGACTCAAAATATCTACGCAAATCATAAGGGCTTAGTATTCCCTTATCTGTAACTACTCCTGCTACTAAATTAGGTGGTGTTATATCAAAAGATGGATAATATCCCTTAACTCCATCCATTGTATTTTTAAGACCTCTACATTCCAATACTTGACTAGGATCTCTTTCCTCAATTTTAACTTGTGAAATAGTCTTATAATCTCTATCTGGAATACCAGTTACAAAATAGGGTACTTCAAAATACTTAGCTACAATAGCTATTTGTAGAGTTCCAACTTTGTTTACTATATGTCCATCTAAACAAATTGAATCTGCTGCTGATGTAAAAACATCAATATTTTTATTTTTCATAGTAAATGCAGGCATGTTATCTGTAATTACAGTAACATCAAACCCTTGATCATAGGCTACGCTGGCAGTAAGTCTTGCCCCCTGTAAATACGGTCTAGTTTCTGGACAAAATAATTTTATATTTTTATTTCTGTTTTTAGCTTCTTTTAACATCATTCCAACAATGGTTTCCCCAAAACATTGGGTCATTACATTACCATTTTGTGGAAACATATCAACTAGATATTTTGCCACTATACCCATTCGCGAGTAACGATTATTAATAGAATTAAAAGTATGTTCAAATATTGCTACATCTACTTTATTCCCGTTATCCATAGCTATTTTGGCAACTTTTAAACATCCATTAGCTATTAAATTCATTCTATTTGCTGTTGTTGGTCTTGCATTTGCTAATGTATATGCAGCATTCTCCAAATATTTAATTTGTTCATTCCGAGGTAAATTTCTGCATTCATACGCTGCTAAAGCCATTCCCATGCCTGCTGCTGTATATGGCCCTGCACTTTGAGTAACCATATCCGTAATCGCCTTTGCAACTTCTTTATGTGAAATACAAGTAACAAAACTTACTTCCATAGGATAAATTCTTCTATCTAATATCTTTACCTTTCCATTTTCATACCAAGCTACATTTTCATATTTAAGCATAAATGCTAAGCCTTCATCTAATCTTTCCATTGCCTACCTACCTTTATTTATTTACTTAGTGCTTTTTACTTTCGGTCAATTAAAAAATATTGAAAGTAACCAGACTATTTCATTTTCCTCTAATTATAATAATTATTCTTCCACTTTAACTTGTCCATATCCTTGAAATAAATTTATTAATTTATCAACTTCATCATCAGAAATCATCTTAGGTTCTCCTAAAGCTTTTGTTCTACAATATATTTCTGCACAAAATTCAATTTCTTCCGCCTTACTAAAAGCGTTAGGTAAATCTTTTGCACCTACTAACAACCCATGATTTGCTAAAAAAACAGCATACCTATCCTTCATTGCCTCAAATGCGTTTACAGCTATTTCATTAGTCCCAAAAGTAGCATATTTCGCACACCTTACATTATTTCCACCTGAAACTGGGACAAGATAACTTATTGCTGGAAGTTCCCAGTTCATGCAAGCCAATGTTGTTGAATATGTTGAATGAGCATGAACTACAGCATTAATATCTTGCCTTTTTTCATAAAAAATTTTATGCATTAAATATTCACTAGATGGTTTATTACTTCCATAAACTACATTCCCATCTAAATCCATAATAACAACATCTTCTGGCTTCATTTTAAAATAATCAATTCCACTTGGTGATACAGCCATAAGTTTTTCAGCTCTCATAAAAATACTAATATTACCACCTGTTCCCTTTGTTAAATTCTTTTCAATTAATTTTTTACCATACTCTACAATCAAATCTCTTTCCTTTTTAAACATCAACACTATCACTCCTAATAAGTTTTTGACAAAATATATTATTCAATTAATCTTTTGGCTGTATCACTATCTGTAATTAAAATATCCATATACTTTTCTTTTAATGCTCCTATTAATTGTACAACTAAGCAGAAGAGATTAAAAGCAACAAAACCAATTGAAAACAATATATTATCATCTTTATTTTACAAATGCAAAAGCCTTACCCCCAATTTAGAATTCTTCAAATAATATAACCACTAAATTTAATAGAAACGATTATTCATTGTAAATATACAGGATTATTCTATAACATTTTTTATATTCCTTGTATTTATATTATTAAAGTGTTATTATTATTACATAATAATAATTATAAATAATATTTTACTTAAATATTATTACGATAGGAGAGATTATGATGGAAAACAAAGAACTTATGGTTATAAAACAAGCAATTATTAATGAGGTTGAAGGATATGAATTTTATAAAATGGCCTCAATTCAAGCTACTTCAACAGAATCTAAAGACGCCTTTTTAGAACTTGCTGAGGAAGAAATGCAGCATGTCATTTGGCTTAAAGAACTATTCCAAAAGATTAAAGATAATAGTATTGAAGATTTTCAACTTGCTTTAATTCCAGAACCAAAATCTGCAGATATTTTCAAGTGGAAAAACATAGATAGAAAAGATGCAGCAATTGCTATATCAGTTTTTGGAATTGGAATCCAAATGGAAAGAAGATCAGTTGAATATTATGCAAAAGCAGCAACTGAAACAAATGTAGAAAAAGCTAAAGAATTATATGATATTTTAGTTAAATGGGAAAAAGTCCATTTAGATACTTTCTCCGCCAAGTATGATGAGCTAAAAGAGAATTGGTGGTCAGAACAAGGCTATGCACCGTTCTAAATAAATTAAGATACAGTTTCAAAACATATTTTTAAAATGAAATTAATCCAGTAGAATATTAATTTATTCTACTGGATTTCAATATATAAAAAAACCAACGACTGTTATCAATCGTTAGTTTTTTCTTATTAGTAACCCCTTATTATAAAGCAGCTATATATATGTTTAGCACGTCCTGTGCATCTAACGGCTTAAAATTTCCAAGCTTCCCTCTTACAGTAGCTTGCTTTGCCATTTTTTCTAATTTTTCTTCTCCAATTCCAACTTCTCTTAGTGAAGAAGGTATTCCTAATGATACAAAATATTCTCTTGTTCTTTTAATAGCATTATGAGCAATTTCATATTTATCACCACTAGGATCAAGTCCCCAAACATTAACTCCATACTCAACAAAATTGTTTACTGTATTATCATTTAGAGCATATTCCATCCAATGAGGTGTTAAAATTGCAAGTCCAACTCCATGGGTAATATCGTAGAATGCACTTAACTCATGCTCCATAGCATGTACACTCCACTCTGTTTCTTTCCCATAACTTAAAAGATCATTTATTGCAAGACTTGAAGTCCACATTAAATTTGCTCTTGCTTCATAATTTTCAGGTTCATCCATAGCTTTTTTACCATAATTTACACAAGTTTTAAGAAGTGCTTCTGCCATTCTATTTTGTAAATATGCTTCTTTAGTATTACTAAAGTAAACTTCAAAAATATGACTCATTATATCCGCTGTACCCGCTGCTGTTTGATTTTTAGGCACTGAAAATGTATAAGTAGGATCTAGTATTGAAAACTTTGGAGCCATATCTTCATGACCCGTTGCTAATTTTTCACTAGTTTCTAGATTTGTAATTACTGCCCCTGCATCCATTTCAGAACCTGTAGCAGATAATGTTAGTATACTTGCAATTGGAAGAACTTTATTTATTTTTGTTGAATCAAGAACTATATCCCATGCATCTCCATCATAGTAATAGCCCGCTGCTATTACCTTTGCACAGTCAATTGTACTTCCGCCCCCTACAGCAAGTATGAGTTCTATTTTATTTTCTCTGCATATTTCAATTCCTTTTCTTACTCTTGATATTCTTGGATTAGGCTCCACACCTGATAATTCGCAAAAACTTATATTATTTTTGTTGAAAATATCTATAATTTTATTATATAACCCGCTTTTCTTTATACTTCCTCCACCATAAACAAGTAACACCTTAGATCCATACTTCTTTATCTGATCTGCAAGTACCTCTATTTTCTCTCTTCCAAAAAATATTTTTGTTGGTATTGAATAATCAAAATTTAACATTTTATACTCTCCTCTAAATATCTAGTATACACTGTGATACACAGATTGATTTCTCTTAGTTAACAACTGATAATAAACTTTTTTTCCAATTTTAGTGGGTAATAAGAAAGTTTAGCCTTTCTAAGCCCTTCTATACCTAAATCCTGTTCTCTATTTATTATTTTCAAATCACTAAAACATTTGTCTATAAAAGTTCTATTAATAAAGCTATAAATTCCTTTATAATTTATATCCCCTTTTTCTACATGGATTACCGCTAATTTATCATTAAGCTTTTCGCCTAAACTAAATGCTACTACTTCATCCTTTACATAAACTGCTATTCCTTTTAAATTAAACAGTTCTATATTTTGAACAATATCTTTTATAGCTGCGGTTTCATAATAAAGCATTTTATCATTATCATTGTTTTCACTATACCATTTTTCTGTAGCTTTTATTACCCCATTAATAACCTTTTCTCCTGCAATTTCTTTTACTTCATAATTATATTCCTTAACAAAGGAATTATAATGGTTTTTCTTTCCATGAAGTTTCTTTCCCGAAAGTTTTATCAATTTTTCTACTTCATATAAATAATCAAAATTATCTCTATCTTCT
>CAZKOJ010000071.1:0-20828 GCA_964554365.1 uncultured Clostridium sp.
TGTAGTTATTATTACAATATCAGCGTCATCTCTTACTTCCTTCCAATCTACTGAATGATATTCTTTACCATTGTGCTTAAATTGCGGACCATATGGGTCGTTAATTATTATTTCCGCTCCATTTTTCTCTAATTGTTCTATAACTTTAAGTGCTGGTGATTCTCTCATATCATCAATATCATTTTTATAAGCTACGCCTAATAATAATACTTTTGCACCATTCATTGCTTTCTTTTTAGTGTTTAATAGCTTCATTGCATTATCCACTACAAAAGCTGGCATAGAATCATTTATGTCGCCTGAAGCTTCTATTAATTTAGTATGGAAATCAAATTCTTTAGCTTTCCATGACAAATAAAATGGATCTAAAGGTATGCAGTGCCCACCAAGTCCTGGACCTGGATAGAATGCCATGAATCCATAAGGTTTGGTTTTTGCGGCTTCTATTACTTCCCATATGTCTATTCCCATTCTATTGCATAGTATAGCCATTTCATTTACAAGACCTATATTTATATTTCTAAAAGTATTTTCTAGTATCTTTTCCATTTCAGCTATTGCTGGTGAAGATACTGTGAATACATCTCCTTCTAGAACATTTCTATAAAGAGTAGCTGCTACTTCAGTACATTCTGGCGTACATCCTCCAACTACTTTTGGAGTGTTCTTTGTTTTAAATTGTTTATTGCCTGGGTCAACTCTTTCTGGTGAAAATGCTAGAAAGAAATCACTTCCGCATTTCAATCCGCTTTCTTCTAGAATTGGTTTCAATATTTCTTCAGTAGTTCCTGGATATGTTGTACTTTCAAGAACTATAAGCATTCCTCTGTGTAAGTATTTAGCTATGCTTTTTGCTGAACTTACAACATAAGATAAGTCTGGTTGCTTATATAAATCTAATGGAGTTGGCACTGCTACTGAAACAGCGTCTACATCTTTAACAAAACTAAAGTCTGTAGTAGCTTTTAGTTTTCCCTCATTAACCAACTTTTCCAAATCCGTGTCCAATATATCACCTATATAATTAAGACCTTTATTTACCATATCTACTTTTTTATCTTGAACATCAAATCCTATAACTTCATACCCTGCCTTAGCTTTTTCAACTGCAAGTGGAAGTCCTACATAACCTAATCCAACCACCCCAAGTTTAGCTGTTCTATTTTTTAGTTTTAATATTAATTCATCTCTTAACTGTGACATTTTTTTACCTCCTGTATTTCTCATAAGCCCGTAACAATTATAAATTGTTACGCCTTCTAGCTTAGCTCTCTGTACGTTTTTCATTATAATATAAACATTTTTTTTTGTCATCTTTTCTTTTAACACACAGTGTCGTACGCTGATTTCTAATGATTGTTATAGGACATTACCTATATTTATTTTTTATCAGTGTTCTTTTTTCTTTTGTAAGTTGGCACTTTTTCTTCCATAAGTTTGAATATATTTTCTCTATCCATATATGCTACATTATTAAACTCTTCTATAGACTTTTCTACAAAATCCATATCTATAAAATTAGGCTTTTCTACAAATATTTTATCATGTTCTGTAGAAGTTAAAGCAACCTCATTCATTAATAATTCTTCATATAGTTTTTCTCCAGGTCTAAGACCTGTATATTCTATCTTTATATCTATATCAGGTTTATAACCTGATAAAGTTATTAAATCTCTAGCTAAATCAACAATTTTAACAGGTTGCCCCATGTCTAGCACGAATATTTCTCCTCCTTTAGCTATAGACCCTGCTTGAATAACAAGCTGCGCTGCTTCAGGAATAGTCATAAAAAATCTGTTTATTTCTGGATGTGTAACTGTAACAGGACCTCCATGCGCTATTTGTCTTTTAAATAGTGGTATAACTGAACCATTGCTTCCTAACACATTACCAAATCTAACTGCTACATACTCTGTTTTACTAATTTTATCAAAGGCTTGAACCATAATCTCACAAAATCTCTTGGTAGCACCCATTATATTAGTAGGATTTACAGCCTTATCCGTACTTATTTGAACAAATTTTTTAATTTTAAATTCATCTGAGCATTTAAGTATATTATATGTACCTATAACGTTATTTTTCACTGCCTCTGAAGGATTCTCCTCCATTAAAGGTACATGTTTATGTGCTGCAGCATGAAATACTACATCTGGCTTATACTTGCTAAATATTTCTTTCATACGTTTCATATCTCTTATAGAGGCTATGATAACCTCTTTGTCGAGCTCAGGATGATTATAGTTTAACTCCATCTGGACATCATATACATTGTTCTCATATATGTCTAATATTAATAATTTTTCAGGATTAAATCTAGATATTTGTCTGCAAAGTTCTGATCCTATAGACCCACCTCCACCTGTAACAAGGATTGTTTTTCCCTTTATATATTTATTAATATTTTCATTGTTAAGTTTAACTTCATCTCTTCCTAGCAAATCTTCTATGTTAACATCTCTTAACTTGCTTATATTAACCTTCCCGTCTATTATTTCGTATATTCCTGGAAGAGTTTTTAGTTTGCATTTAGTGTTTTTGCATATATTTATAATCTCTCTTTTCGTCTTAAGTTCCGCTGAAGGTATAGCTAATATTATTTCTTCTACCCCTTTTTGAATACACACTCTATTTATCTGATCTCTTCCACCTATAACTTCTATTCCATTAATTAATTTTCCTTTTTTAGACTCATCGTCATCTATAAGTCCTACTATATCATAATTCAAATCTTTATGCCTTTTTGTTTCCTTTATAAGTACTGCAGAGGCATCTCCTGCTCCAATTATAAGTAATTTCTTATAGCAATTTTTAGAAGATTTTTCTCCTTTGTTATCCTCCATCACTCTAAAAGTGAATCTCATTCCACCTAATGCAATTACAGATAAAATCCAAAATATTATATGCACTGAAAATGGAAATCTATAATAAGTCTTTTCTAAAAACTTATAAGTTATAACATAACTATATATTACAAATATAATATTTGATATGGATATTGAATATATAATAGACATTAGTTCTTCAATAGAAGCATATTTCCATATACTATTGTATAATTTGAAAAACTTATTAAATATTAAAGTTATAACAACCACTGGAATTAATGATAATTTTAAAAACACCATATCCTCTGGTGGTATCTTGAAATTAAATTTCAAAAGAAAAGCAAAATATAAAGAAACTATAAGAAAAATTATATCATATATTATAAGCTTTTTATCTTTCTCCATGTTAACACATCCTTAAACATTATTGTAAAAGCTTTGTATTAAAACTCCCTTTTTCTATTTTACATCATAGAAAAAATTATTCAATATATTTTTTTAATAAAGAAACATAGCAAAAAGAGTTGTAAGATTTTACAACTCCTCACTTCTAACTTTATTATCTGATATTTTATTTTTAAGCTCCTTAAAAAAATCCTTTTTCCCTAACTCTAAAAGATATTCCATAAAAGGCTCCTTTAATTCATCTCTTTTTAATGCATATTCCACTGTAGCTTGAAGAAATCCTAATCTATCACCAACATCATATCTTCTTCCTTCAAAATTATATGCATACATTGCTTCACATTTAATTAGAGTTTTAAGTGCATCCGTAAGTTGGATTTCCCCCCCTTTACCTGGAATAGTATTTTGCAGTATTTCAAATATAGCAGGGGTTATTATATATCTTCCAAGTATAGCTATATTTGAAGGGGCTTCTTCTATTTTAGGTTTTTCAACTAAATCTTTTACTTTATAAACTCTGTCTTCAATATACATACCTTTTACTATACCATACTTATACACTTCTTCTTTGCTAACTTCTTGAACTCCTATAATAGAAGTTTTATACTCATTGTAGCAATCTATAAGTTGTTTTAAGCATGGAACTTTACTATCAACTACATCATCACCTAACATTACTGCAAATGGTTCATTTCCTACAAAAGTTCTTGCACAATTTATAGCGTGTCCAAGTCCTTTAGGTTCTTTTTGTCTTATATAATATATATCTGCCATATTGGATACCTTTTTAACCAAAGATAACAATTCTTCTTTTCCATGATCTTCTAGCTCTTTTTCTAGTTCTACAGATTTATCAAAATGATCTTCTATAGCTCTTTTATTTCTACCAGTTATTATAAGTATTTCTTCTATTCCAGAAGCTACAGCTTCTTCTATAATATATTGTATTGTAGGCTTATCGACTATAGGAAGCATTTCTTTAGGTTGAGCCTTGGTAGCAGGCAAAAATCTTGTTCCAAGTCCAGCTGCTGGTATTATAGCTTTTTTTACTTTCATACGAAATCTCCTTTCACAAATAATTAAAAATATAGCAAAACTTTATATAGCGTGTCTTAAAACTAGCAATTTTCATATACTTATATATCCAAACATCTATTTTACTATTTCGCTAAGTTGGATTACAATTTCATCCTTAGGATCCAGATTTTTTGCAATTTCTAGATGAAGCTTAGCATTTTTCATATCCCTGTTATTTAAGTAACACATAATAAGATTAGTACATATTTCTATAGACTTTGTCACTTCAAAAGCTTTTCTTAAATATGCTATTGCAGTTTCATAATCCCCAAGCGAAGCATAATTTATTCCTAGTTCATTTATAACCTCTACAATATTACTATCTATGCTCACAGATTCATTTAAATAATATATTGATTTTTCATAGTTCTCCAAAACCCTATATGCTACTCCAATATAATAGTAAAGTACTGCATCATTTCCGAATTGATCAGTAAGTGGTAACAGTAATGCCAAAGCTTCTTCCGGAACTTCATACAATAATTCTTTCCCCTTTTCATAATTTATAATTAGTTTTAATGATTCCTTAAATTCTGTAACCTCTATAGATTCAGCCCCACCCTTTGCAATATAATTATTTATGCAAAATAGTGCCTTATCATAGTCCTCTTGTTCTTTCATTATAAGAGCTTCATAAAAATAAGGCAGTGAATAGTTTTCATCTCTTTTAGCTACCTCAATAACTTCTAGTTCTTCATTTGTATAAGCCTTATCTAATTTTCTCAGTTTATCTACTACAATTAAAAGTTTATCTTGAATTTCTCTACTAGTTTCCACTTTAGATAGTCCTTTAAGAAGTATATATGCATCTTCATAATTCTTGCTTTTTATATTTTCAGCAATTTTTCCTTTTATAAATTTATTGCCGTCTTTTATATTTGGGAGTATACCCTTATAGTTCTCATTGAATCTAAATTGTACATCTGCTCCCATAACATAAAACATGCCTTCAATAAAAAAGCTTACAGGAATGTTTTCCATATTATCCTGAGCTTTAATTTTATCTACTATATTAGAAGATTTAACTGGAATATATATATCTTCTTTAATTTCTGTATTAAATACTCTTTTTACATATTCCTTTTTTATCTCTAAAAATAAAATCTTAGTTAGCTTCTCTGCAAATCGAGATTTCATATCCATAAAATACAACACCTACTTATAATTTAATATTGTTTAAAACTTTAAATTTTACTATAACTACTATTACTAACAGTTGCAAGCTTCATTTATAACTTTCATAACATTTTTCTCAAATAATACTATCTTTTCTTCTGAATCTTTTATACTATCCCCAACTACAGACATATAAATTTTCATTTTAGGTTCAGTTCCTGAAGGTCTAACTACAAACCAAGAGTTATCCTCCATTATAAATTTAAGCACATTAGATTTGGGTAAGTCTATTCTTTCCTCTTTTATGTTTATTAAATCCTTTTCTATTCCTATCTTATAATCCATCTTTTTTATTATTTTAACATCTCCAAGACTATAACTCATAGAATGTCTTAAGTACTGTAAAGATTTTTCTATTTTTTCTTGACCTTCTTTTCCTTTAAGTTCTAAAGATATAAGCTTTTCTTTATAAAACCCATATTTATTATAGAGATCTATTAGCGCTTCATACAAACTAATACCTTTATTCTTATAATACAATGTCATTTCACATATAAGCATTGATGCTATAACTGCATCTTTATCTCTTACAAAATCTCCTGCTAAATATCCATAGCTTTCTTCAAAACCAAATATATACTTTTTATCTGCTTTTTCTTCGAATTCTTTTATTTTCTCTCCTATATACTTAAATCCAGTTAAAACATCTATAAGATTTACTCCATATTCTTTAACTATATCTGCTGCCATTTCAGTAGTAACTATAGTTTTTATAACTACCCCATTTAGTGGTAACTTATTTAAATCCTTCAATGATGATAATATATAATGGGTCAGTAGTACTCCAGTTTGATTACCTGTTAACACTCTATATTTACCATGACTATCTTTAACTACTATACCTATTCTATCACAATCGGGATCTGTTCCAAAAATTATATCTGGTTGAATTTTTTCTGCCATATTTAAAGCTATATTAAAAACTTTAGGGTCTTCTGGATTAGGGTAATCTGTTGTAGGAAATTCTCCATCTGGCTCTTCTTGTTCCTTAACTACAGTCAAATTTTTATATCCTAAATCCTTAAGTACTCTTTTCACAGGCATGGCACCAGCTCCATGTAATGGAGTATAAATTATTTTTAAATTATCCGCATACTTATCTACTAGTTCTTTTCTTATAGTCAAATCCTTAACTTTACTAATATATTCTTTATCTATTTCTTCTCCTATAATGTTTAAAAGTCCTTTTTCTTTTGCCTCTTCCACATTCATAGTTTTTATTTCATAAAAATCATTTATTCCTTGAATAAATGAGAACACTTCTTTTGCAGACTTATCTGTAACCTGTCCACCATCTTCTCCATAAACTTTATATCCGTTGTATTCTTTCGGATTGTGAGAAGCAGTTATTACAATACCTGCCTTACTCTTAAGTTGCCTTACAGTATAAGAAAGCATAGGAGTTGGTCTTAAATCTTCAAATAAATATACTTTTATTCCATTCGCACAAAAAGTACATGCCGCTGATTCTGCAAACTCTTTTGACATTCTCCTTGAATCATAAGCTATACTTACTGAAATATCCTCTTCATATTTGTTTAATAGATACTCTGCTAATCCTTGAGTAGTTTTTCCAACAGTATATATATTTATTCTGTTGCTCCCTATACCAATAATTCCTCTTAATCCACCAGTTCCAAACTCTAGATCTTTATAAAATCTATCTTCTATTTCGCTCTCATCTTTTATATTTTCTAATGTTGTTTTTGAACTTTCATCCAAAAATCCTGAGCTTAACCACATATCGTATTTTTCTCTATATAACATTTTTTACCTCCGCCAATATGTAATATTTAACATTTTATATTATACTATAAATTATAATATAAAAACACTTATTTAAAAGTATATTTACTAATTTTCTTTTAAAACATTGAAAGACTGCAGAGGATTAATGTAATTGAGAATGAAAGTTACTTATTATCCTCCATTCTCAATTAATAAAAGAAATCTACACTTAAGCTTCTTTCACTGTTTCTAACTCAGATTGTATAGATTTATTATTTGGGCTTACAAGTGCTATTATAGTATTTAAATCATCTACACAAACTATATCTTCTGAAAGTTCTATATCACAAACTCTATAAGATTCTCCAATTTTTAAAGAAGAAAGATCTACATTAATATATTTAGGTATATCCTTCCCCTTACACTGGACTTTAACATTACTCTTTTCTTTCTGAATGATGCCACCTTTTTTTATTATTGAATTTTCTCCCTTAAATATAATAGACACATCTGTATGAATCTGTTCATTTTCCGGTATTTCTCCTAAATCTATATGAACTATCCTATGATTCACAGGATCCCTTTGTATTTCTTTTATTACTGTTTTATATGATTCACCTTCAAATTCAACCTGTAGAACACTATGTTCTCCATTATGATAAATTTCCTTATTTAGCTCAAGTTCACCTATTTCAAACATTAAATTATCTATATTTTTACCATAGATAATGCCTGGTACCTTTCCCAATTTTCTTTCTTTTCTAGCCTTATTAATTCCACGTTTATCTCTTTTATGTAATGTTATTTTTTCCATTTTAATTTCCTCCTAAATATATATGTTTTCTTCCTGGATAAATGTTTTGATTACCTTGTTTCACAAACTACACATGCCTAATAGGTATATATTGGATAAATATAGTTTACTTTACCTACTATGCAGTTCCCCTGAGGCTAAATTTCAATTAATTACATTATTCATTATTTACAATGTGTGTTGTATTATTCATAGTTTTTACAAGAAAAATATTTATTTATAAAATCCACTCACATTATTGCATTTATAAAACATTTAACTTATAATTATATTGGCTTAAGGGAAAATATATGCCAGCCCTTCAACTATCAGAGTTTAAAGGGTGTACTTTATGAAAGAGGGTGCTTTATCAAGGTGTACAAATTAGATCAAAATCAGACTCCTTTATACGACGCATTAATGGAATATGTAAATAGAGATACCATACCTTTTCATGTTCCTGGACACAAAAAAGGTGTAGGTATAGATGCAGAATTTAAAAGCTTTATTGGAGAAAATCCATTTAAAATAGATGTCACTGTTTTCAAATTAGTTGACAGTCTCCATCACCCTACAGGCCCCATAAAAAAGGCTCAACAATTAGCTGCTGATGCCTACGGGTCAGATGCTGCTTTCTTTTCAATACACGGAACCTCTGGAGCTATTCAGGCAATGATTATGTCTGTAGTTAAAGCTGGAGATAAAATCATTATACCTAGAAATGTTCATAAATCCGTTACAGCAGGAGTTATATTAAGCGGAGCCATACCTGTTTACATGCAACCTGTATTAGATAAAAAAGTAGGTATAGCACATAGAGTTACACCTGAAACAGTTGAAAAAACACTTAAAGAAAATCCTGATGCAAAATCAGTTTTAATTATAAATCCAACTTACTATGGAGTTGCTACTGATATAAAAAAGATAGCAGATATAGTTCATAGTTATGATATTCCTTTAATCGTAGATGAGGCACATGGTCCACACCTTGGTTTTAATGAAAATTTGCCAATATCAGCAATGGAAGCTGGTGCTGATATGTGTGCTCAAAGTACCCATAAAATAATTGGAGCCTTAACTCACTGTTCTCTATTGCACGTTTCTTCAAACCTTATAGACATAAATAGAGTTCAACAAATTTTATCTTTATTACAAACAACATCACCTTCATATATATTGATGGCTTCATTGGATTGTGCAAGAAGACAAATAGCTCTTCTTGGTAGAGATCTTCTAGAAAAAACTATTGAGCTTTCAAATTATGCTAGAAATGAAATAAATAAAATTTCAGGATTCTATTGTTTTGGAAAAGAAATTTTAGGTGCTGAAGGAGTTTTTGCTCTTGATCCAACTAAAATAACAATTACCTGTAGAGATTTAGGCATAACTGGTTATGACTTAGATATGATACTTTCAAATAAATATCATATACAAGTTGAACTTTCTGATTTATATAATGTGCTAGCAGTGGGTTCTTTTGGTGATACTGAAGATAGCATAAATTCACTTATAAATGCTCTAAAGGAAATAAGTTTAGACTACTACGGAAAAGGAAATAAAAAATCAGATTTCATAGATGTTCCAAATGTACCGAATCAAATTAAAATACCTAGAGAAGCTTTCAATGGAGTTAAAACTTCAGTTCCTCTAAAGAAAAGCATTGGTATGGTAAGTGGTGAATTTTTAATGGCTTATCCACCTGGAATACCTGTATTATGTCCTGGTGAGGAGATAACACAAGAAATTGTAGACTATGTTCAAAAACTTAAAGATACTGGTCTATATGTTCAAGGAACTGAGGATCCAGAAGTAGAAAATATTAAAGTTGTAAAATAAACAATTTTAATATTTTCAGTTAAAAATGTATGACATACTTAATTTCTAATAAAAAACAAAAAAATAAAAGGATTAAAAATCTTGAAAATTTTTAATCCTTTTACTTTTTCTATGATTGCATTCCTTTTATCAATGCCTTTTTATTTAATTCTATAGCTTTAACAGGAACTAAAGCTTGTAAAATTTCATTCCAGTTTATGTTTTCTAGCTTAAGTGCTTTAATTAATGCCCCAAGCAAAACTACATTTTGTGCTTTTATATTTCCCAAATCTTCTGCTATCTTTGCTGCATTAATTATAGTTATATTTTCTACTGTCTTCTTAAGCCTTTCATTTACTAGTTCTGGGTATTTTTCTTCTCCTATTAAAACAGGTACAGGATGTATTTCATAATCATTTACGACTAATGAACCACCTTTTTTTAAATAAGGAAGCCATCTTGCTGCTTCACTCTTTTCAAAGGATACTATTACATCCACATCGCCCTTTTCTATAAGCGGTGAGTATACCTTTTTCCCAAATCTAACTTGTGTAGTAACACTTCCTCCTCTTTGTGCCATACCATGAACCTCTGACATTTTAACATCATATCCATAATTTAAAAGCCCTTCAGTCAAAACTTTTGATGCAAGTATAGTTCCTTGTCCGCCTACTCCTACAAATAATATACTCTTAACATCACACATATTACTCACCAACCTTTTCTATAGCATCAAATTTACATACTTGTTTACATAGTTCACATCCATTGCACATATTTTTATCTATACTTACAACATCGTCTACAAATTTAAGTGCTGGACATCCAGTTTTTAGGCAAGCTTTACATGTTTTACATTTATCTTCATGAACAATGCATTTTAAGTTTGCTCTTTTCTTCACTACATCTTTAATTAATGCACATGGCTGTTTTGTTATAATTACAAAAGGTTCAGTGCTTTCATATGCAACCTTTACTGCATTCTCTGTTTCTTCAAGATTATATGGATCTACTACTTTTAAATTTTCTTCTTTTATTCCAAGAGAAAGTACAACCTTTTCAATATCAACCATAGGAGCTGGTTTTCTTTGAAGAGTTTTTCCCGTACCTGGATTTTCTTGATGACCTGTCATCCCAGTAATTCTATTATCTAGTATACAGGTAACTATAGGAATATTATTGTATATTGAATTTGTGAGCCCAGTCATTCCTGAGTGGAAGAATGTTGAATCCCCTATAAATGCGAAAACTTTATTGCTTCTATTAGCCAATTCATTAGCTTTTTGAAGTCCTAATCCTGATGATATTGAAGCCCCCATACAGACTACTGTATCTGTAACACTAATTGGTGGAACCATTCCTAATGTATAGCATCCTATATCCCCTGAAGCTATAATATCTTTATATTTTGATACTGCATAATATATACCTCTGTGAGGACATCCTGGACACAACACTGGTGGTCTTGATGGCGCTTTTATATCTGTTGTATACGCTTGTGGTATACTTTCATTAAGCATAGCCTTTCTTATAATATCTGGATTTAGTTCTTCACAAATAGGTATAATTTCTTTGCCTATACAGTTTATTCCCATAACTTTAATAGCATTTTCTAAATATGGTTCATTTTCTTCAACTACATAAAGCTTTTCAACTTTTGAAGCAAACTCTCTTATCATCTCATCTGGAAGAGGATAACTCATTCCTATTTTAAGTACAGAAGCTTTGTCACCAAACACCTCTCTAACATATTGATAAGAAATACCACTGGTTATTATTCCTATTTTTGTATTTCCCATTTCTATTTTATTTAAACTACAATTATTTGAATACTCCTGTAGTTTTTTAAGTCTTTCTTCAACTTCATAATGCTTTTTTCTTGAGTGAGCAGGTATCATTATATACTTTTGTATGTTTTTTTCATAAGGTTTTATATCTACTTCTTCTCTTTCTCCAAGTTCTACTATACTTTTTGAATGTGATACTCTTGTAGTAGTTCTAAAAAGAACAACTGTGTCAAACTGTTCACTTATTTTGAATGCTTCTTTCATAAAATCTTTACACTCATGTGAATCTGATGGCTCAACCATAGCAATTTTTGCATGAGGTGCAAATAGTCTATTATCTTGTTCATTTTGTGAAGAATGCATTCCTGGATCATCTGCAGTAACTACAACAAAACCTCCATTAACACCTTCATAGGCCATAGTAAACAGTGGATCTGCTGCTACATTTAACCCAACATGTTTCATAGTAGTTAAACTTCTTGCTCCACCTATAGAAGCTCCTGCGGCTACTTCCAAACCTACTTTTTCATTTGGAGCCCATTCTGCATATACTCCATCATAAGTTGCTAAATTTTCAAGTATTTCTGTACTTGGAGTTCCTGGATAAGCAGACGCTACTGCACATCCAGCCTCATATGCTCCTCTTGCAATAGCCTCATTTCCTGACATAATAACTTTCATATATATACCCCCCTATTTTAAAATTAAGAAATAACTGATCCTAATGCTATTGAATACAGCTTTGACTGTGCACTATCAGCTCTTGAAACGAGAACTACAGGGCACTTTGCTCCCATTATTACGCCTGCTGCTTCTGCATTTGCAAAGTATGTCATTGATTTTCCTAGGAAATTACCTGATTCTATATTTGGCACTAAAAGTATATCTGCATCCCCAGCAACATCACTAATTATGCCTTTATGTTCTGCCGCTATTTTTGATATAGCATTATCTAATCCTAAGGGCCCATCTATTATACATCCTTTTATCTGACCTCTTTTATTCATTTGACTAAGCACAGATGCATCTATAGTTGCCTGCATTGCAGGATTTACTACTTCTACAGCACAAATTGGTGCTATCTTAGGATTTTCTATTTCTAACTTATGTGCTACTTTAACTGCATTATTTAATATACCTACTTTTTCTTCCAAATTAGGATAAGGTACCATGCCTCCATCTGTTAAAAATATCAATTTATGATATGCTGGAACATCATATAGCATTACATGTGACAATAATCCTTTGCCTCTAAGTCCCGCTTCTTTATTTAAAACCGCTCTTAATAAATCTGCTGTTCCAAGCATTCCCTTCATTATGAAATTTGCTTGTCCATTAGATACGAATTCCACAGCTTTTGCAGCTGCTTTTTTGATATCTTTTTCATTCACTATTTTAATACTATCCATATGTAAATTTTCTTCTTTTGCTATCTTTTTTATTCCTTCTTCATCCCCTACTAAAATTGCATCTATTATTCCTATTTTAACCGCCTCTGTTACAGCTGTTAAAACTTCTTTATCATGAGCTACCGCTACAGAAAGTGTTTTTTTGCCTTTTCCTTTAGCTAAACTTACTAATTCCTTTAGACTTTTTATCATAAAGATCTCTCCCTTCAGTTTTAATTAAAATTTATTGTTAATTTTTATGAGCTTTGTAGAATATTCAGAATTTAAAACTCAAAATTCAAAATATTGCGTGTTCATTGATAATTATATCACCTACATTTAACATTATCAATTCACTACTGTACAGAGCGCGGTTTAATAAATTCACACATTAAGCGAACTGTGTCACAAGTGGTATAGTAAGAAGTTGGAAATCATTAAGTATTTATTGGTATAATATATTATAATTATATATATAATCCAAAATTTCAAAGTAGTTGTTACACTTATTTATAATTTACAACTTTCTTTTGTTGTAAATTCAATATGGGAGGTACATTGTGAAATCAATAATTTACAAAAATCCAGTAATAACTGGAATATTACTTAATTTATCTACTATTTTTTTAAGTATATATGCAATTAAATACAGCATTCAGCCTTTAATGTTAATACCTATTCTAGTTGGAATTCTAAATAGAAAAATAATAGATAATGGAACTGATATGAACAATAAGAAAAAAGTTCTTATATTACTTAGTTTTGGAATAATGATAAGTGTTATATTAATTTATGGTAGATATATTCACGATATGAGAATTAATGAGATTCTCAATAAATAGTTCATATTGTTTTTATGAAAAGACTTTGTAAGATAATGCGAAACATTTATTAATTGATAATAAATCCATAAAAATTTAGATTTTATCCGATGTCTACAACCCTGGATAACGGCTTCTAAGCTTCAGATGTAGTAAAAAGACTCCACCCTGAAGCCAAAAATCCTGTTTATATTAAAAAGTGTATTCAACGCAAAATTTAGAGTGGACTGAAGCTTAAATATATTGTGAAGAAAAACTTAGAGTGAATTTAGAAGACCTTATGCTTAACGTTTTTAAACTACCGTAATTTCAATCAGGAAGATTGAAGCCACGAGGAGCCCAAGGACGGGCTGATCGAGTGGGTAGGTAGTTTAAAATAAGTGAAGCATTAGGCCTTCTTAATAAACGGACGGTTTTTTGAATAATATATTCAAGCGTAGGCCACTCTAAATTTGCGTCGTAATACGCTTAATTAATAAAGTATTCTATCTGTAACATCCTTTATACTGTTACAACCTGTAAGTACCATAGCTGATTTTAGTTCACCTTTTAGGTTTTCAACGTATGTTTTTACACCTTCTCTTTGTCCACCAAAAGATGCTGTTACAAATGGTCTTCCTATAAGTACTGCATCAGCTCCTAATGCTAGCATTTTAAGCACATCAACTCCATTTCTAACTCCACCATCTGCAAGTATTGTAATTTTACCTTTTACTGCTTGTGCAATTTCTGGAAGTACATCTGCCACACCTGGAGTTTGATCAAGAACTCTTCCACCATGATTTGAAACAACTATGGCATCAACACCTGCCTTAACAGCAAGTTCCGCTTCATCAGCTGTCATTATACCTTTTAGTATGAAAGGAAGTTTCGTACTATCTGCAATTTCTTTTATTGCCTCAACATTCTTAGGTCCTACTGGCTTTCCATGAAGTGCTAAAGTTATAAGTCCAGCTGCATCTATGTCCATACCTACTGCAAAAGCTCCAGCTTCTTCAGCAAGCTTTATTTTTTTTATTACATTACTATTTTCCCAAGGTTTTATTATTGCAATTCCATCTCCATTAAAACTTTTTAACTGTTCCAAATTTGTTATAAGAAATGAATCAACAGCAGTATCTCCTACCATAGGATAAATTCCGGCATCAAGACATCCTCCTATAACCCAAGATATGTATTCTTCTTCTGTAAACTTTCCACCCATATTTAAAGTAGTGCCTGATACAGGTGCTGCAAATACTGGAACATCCATTTTCTTTCCAAATATCTCCATTGAAGTATCTGGATTTTTAGCATCATGTATGACTCTCATATTAAGCTTATAAGAATTAAGCGACTCTACATTAACTAAAAAAGCATCTCCTGTAGCTTTTCCCCCCATACCTGGAACTTCTCCAGCACAGGCTTTTCCATTACATACTGGACAAACTTTACAACTTCCATTTAAATTTTCACGAGCACTTTTTAACACATCTTTATAACTCATTTTTAGCCCTCCCCAATTTATATATTATTTCGTAAAAATAAACCATATGTTTATTTTAAACATACACTTTAATTATAGTTTATATTTCATTTAAAATACAGATATGAAGATACGTATTTAACAAAAAATTCTAAAAAAATGCTGTCAAAATTAAATTTTGACAGCATAAGAAAATATTTAATTAAATTCACTTAATTAGCGAAGCGGCTTTCTACACTATAATCTCCATCACCAGCATACTTATAAACAGCTAAGTAATATTTACCTGGTTTTAATTTGACTTTATTATATAATCTATTTCCATCTTTAAATGAATAAGCTACATAATTATTTAAATCTTTTTCATTATATAAATTCCATGCAACCCCTAAGTTTTTGCTATTGTTTGTAAGAACTATATCTGCTGTTCCTTCAGTTGTTACATCAAAACAATAAATATCCATGTTATCATTTCCATTTAAACTTCCTTTTACAATAGTGTCTTTAATTGATATAGAGTTAGCCTTAGAGAAATCATTATTATCTTCTTTTTCTATGATAATATTTTTATTAGGTTTCTGACCTATATTTCCTTTAACATTTAATGAATAATTAGATTTACCCTCTGAATATCCATAAACCATTATATAGTATTTACCCTTTGTAGCATTAAAACTACCTTTTAATTCATTGTTGTTTACATCTGTTGCATAAGCTATATAGTTATTAGTATCTGAAGCTTTATATACTAACCAATTAGTTCCAATATTGCCATTGTTTTTCAAATTTATATCCACCTTACCATCTTCAAGTACATCAATATAGAAAATATCGTTATCATCTTTTGTTAATTTTCCATTCATTAAAGAATTTTGTAATAGAGGTCCATTAGCTTTTGCAAAACTATCGTTTGGCTCTGATTCCTGATTTTCAGTTGGATTTACTACTGCAGATTCTTCTATTAAAACTTTAAAATCTTTAGTACCACTAAGACCTGCATCATCAGTTACTTTTAATGAGACATTATAAACTCCAGGTTTAGAATATTTGTGGATTGGATTAGCATCTTTACTTGTTACACCATCACCAAAATCCCATAAATATTCAGCAACTTTACGATTCGTATCTAAAGCAACTTCACTATTAAAAGTTATATCTTCATTTTCTTTTCCATTAAGTGGCGCTTTTATATTTACTACTGGATTTACACCAGGGTTTTCTGTTGCACCATCTTTTAATTCTCCACGGAAAACTAACTCCCAAGTAACATTATTATTTTTATCAACATTGTAGTTTACCATGTAAGCAGTAACTGTTTTATAACCTGTCCATGAATATGAACTTAATGTATTTAAGAATTCATTTAATTTTTTACCTATATTCTTTAAATCATTTAACTTTCCTTGAGATTTTCCTGCATTATAATTTCCTCTTAAAGTAAATGTATTAAAAAATTGAGATTTTTCAACTTCAGTATTTACATTTTGAAGATTTGCTACTTTAGTAATATCAGCATATACCTCTTTTGCGTTTTTTGTCTTATGATCCATTGTATAATCATCTGATACTAAAGGTGTTGTTAAGCCATCATACTTATTTATTAACTGTTGCATGTAATTTTTATAATTAGCTTCTAACGAACTATCTTTACTATATCTATTTATTAACTCATCATATTTATTCACATCATTAGCTTTTATAGCTTGAAACAATTCATTTAACTTAGTAAAGTCATTTGCATACATATAATCTTGTAATACAAAGCTGTAATGATAAAAATCAAAACTTCCATATTGTGAATGCATGATTTTATCTGCTGTATATCTATTTGCTTCTGGAGTACTTACTATGTTACTTACAACAGATTTTCTTGGCAATATATCATTAGTTCTTGTAGATCCAGCAAATAACTCTGCACCACCTTCTTCAAGCCAAGTTAGTCTACCATTTTCATAAATCTTACTTGATCCCCATTGTCCTGGCACTAAATATCTTCCTTGAAGATAGTGAGTAAACTCATGTCTAAATAATTCTTCTAAAGTGTATATACTTTCATTTTCTGTTCTTTCGTATGTGTAGAAAGTTCCATCACCTTCTATATAAATTCCACCATTTTTTACGTCTAACCCATTAAGCAATCTATTCATTTCATATTCTTTTGGACTATTATATATAACTATAGTCAACACATCATCTTTATTACCTTGCTCTAAAGCTTTATCAGAACCTAGAGCTCTGAAAAACTGAGCTTGTACTTCTTTAGATGCCCAATAAACTCTTTTTATTTTTTCTTCTGAAACCTTATCTCCTGTTTTTATAATAACTTTGCCATCATCAAAATTATGAGTTTTAGGCAAATATTTTTTTAATCCATCTTGCTTAATTTTATTAAAATCTATATTTTGCCCGTAATAATCCTTTGATTCATATCTATCAGCTATAGATGCAGCACATTGTAAATATTGTTCACTTAAATAAGGATATACCTTCATAGCTTCTGTTAAGACTCTTAAACCTTCTTTTTTATTGCTATGAATATTTCCCAACTTTCCGATATAATATAATGAGTTGTTTATTAACCATGCATTATCAGTATTTACATTTCCTTTTAATGCAAAATAAGATATACAATTTATAAACCCATCTATCTTTCCTGACCAAGGTGTATTACCACTATTATCTCTTTTTTCGTAAGCATACTTTTCTATATCATAACTAACTCCATCTATTATGTTATATATAGCTTTTCCTTTTGCACTATCCTTTATAAAGGTATCAAAATCATTTTTATACTGATTTAAAATAGCACTAAAATTATTTACTATTTCAACATTAGAACTACCATTATTAACTAACATTCCAATTGCAGCAACTACTTCATCTTGCGTCCTAGTTCCTAATTTGAAATTTAGATTTTTTTGAGCACTTAAAATAGCAGGTATACATTTATCATGATACGCTCTAGTATTTAGTTCTTTTAATCCATCATTATAAAAACCTAAATAAAAACCTGCTCTTACTACTTCTACAATAGTAGGTATTCCTAAACCATCTTCTTTAGTAAACTTGCTTCCTTTATCTTTTAATGCATTTATTAAATAGTCCATACGTTTTGTATCACTATAAAACTTAACTGCATCTTCATTATATTGGAATAAATCAGTAATATCCGACCAACTTAATGTTGATATAGTTTTTACTAATTCGTCATAATGCATAGAATTTAACTGTGCCATAGAGTATTTTCTATCTTCATTATTTCTAGATGATTGTTTATAGTTAGGTGTCTTAACTGTTTTAGGTTTTGTATTGCTTCTTAAAGTTTTATTTGCAGCATGTGCAACATCCTCTGTAGTTTGTACATCTTTTCCTTGTACATCAACTTCTAAATTGCATTTTTCAGTGTAAGAAATATTATGTTTTTGCTTAACCATGTCTTTATTTTCAAATGCTGAAACATTTTGAACTTGTAAAGATGTACTAACAAAAACAGCTGTTACCAAAGTAATTAGAAATTTAATTTTTCTTTTTTTCATAATTAATCCCCCATATTGTTATTTTCTAAATTAGTTTCATTGGAAAATATGTATTTATTTCAATAATAATACATTAATTAAAATCAACTACTATCTTATATCATTTTTCTAAATTTGTAAATATTTTTAATTAAAATTATAATTATTTTAAAATGAATTTTATAATATGTAATTTCTTATACACAGAATTTTTAGCTTCAGGTGGAGTTTTTTTCATTCTAGTCGAGCCTTAGAAATGGTATAAACAAAAATAAGGTGTTATTCACACCTTACTTTTATCCTAATTTTTAACATTCAGTTTAAATTTCTATTATTTTCTCAATTTAACAAACTATAAATCAAATTTATCTTCTTCAGTATAAACTTTTATCCCATTTCTCTTTAAAAGTTCAGCAGTAACACCATTCCCATCTATTTTGTTTCCGCTAAACGTTCCATCATAAATTTTTCCATACCCACAGGAGGGACTTCTAGACTTCAAAATAGCAATTTTAGAGCCACATTCTTTTGCTATTTTCAGAGTTTCATAAGCTCCACTTAAAAATTCAGCTGTAGCATCGTCACCGCTAGGTCCAATTATTCTAGCTTTTCCATCCAATACATCTGCTCCTGTAGCTTTGTATATTTCATGTGCTGCTCTTGGAGTACTTTGACCCCCAAGTTGTTCAGGACATACTGGTATTGCTTTTCCTTGTTTTAAGAGTTGCAACACTTTTTCATTTAAATTATTACCACCATTATATTTACAATTTACACCACACAAACATGCACTTACTATAATCACTTTAAAACACCTTCACTCACAATTTTATTTAAGTTCTGCTACTGTAACTCCACTACCACCTTCTCCATATTCTCCAAGCCTATACCTTTTCACATGAGAATGATGCTTAAGCATATCTGTTATAGCACTTCTTAATACACCTGTACCTTTTCCATGAATTATACTTACCTCTTTTAGTCCTGCTAAGTATGCTTCATCTAAATATTTATCCACATTGTATTCTGCCTCCATAGCATCCATTCCTCTTAAATCTACCGATGTTGCCACAGATTTTAAATTAAGCTTTGCTTCTCTCTTTATCTTTTTCTTTTCTCCACTACTTAATGCCCCTTTTGTTGATCTTAAATCCTTTAATTTCACTTCTATTTTCATAATACCAGCTTGAACCTGAACATTACCTTTGTTATCTGGCTTAGATAGAACTATTACCTTTTGATTCAAAGAAGGTATAAATACTTCCTCTCCTTCTTTTACAGACTTTAATTCATCCCCATCATCTTTTTTAACTTTATTAACTTTTTCCTCTATATTCTCAAGCTTTCTAGAAAGTTTTTTTCTTTCTTCTTCTAGCTTATTTCTCACCTCTGAAGCATATCCCACTTTTTCCAATTCTCTCATTTCTTTAAGAATCTTATCTGCCTCTTCTTTAGCTTCCCTTACAATTACCTTTGCCTCTTTCTGAGCATCTATTATAGCCTTTTCTCTTGCACATTGAAGATTATCCATTTTTTCTTCATATTTATCCTTAATTTTAGCTGCTTCTAACTTTAACATTTCTGATTCTCTTGCATTTTTTTCTGCCTTTATGCTTTTTTCTTGTAGACTTTGTATTAAATCCTCAAATTGTAACGTTTCACTAGTTATGTTTTCCTTAGCATTATTAATTATATAATCTGGAAGACCTAATCTTTTAGATATTTCAAAGGCATTTGATTTACCTGGTATGCCTGTTAGGAGTCTATATGTAGGTCTTAGTGTCTCTACATCAAACTCTACAGATGCATTTTCCACCCCTACAACCTTCAAAGCATAAGCCTTAAGCTCACTATAATGTGTAGTTGCAACTATCCTACAATCTCTACTTCTTAAATTTTCTAAAATGGATACTGCAAGTGCTGCACCTTCTGTTGGGTCTGTTCCTGCACCTAATTCATCAAAAAGCACTAAAGCTTTATTATCAGCTTTATTAATTATATTTACAATATTTTTATTACTTGCACCACCC
>CAZKOJ010000072.1:0-20631 GCA_964554365.1 uncultured Clostridium sp.
AGTCTATTTTGCGCCATACTGCTTCAGCAGAATCCTTTGATAGAACAACTATCAGTGGAACCTGCTTCCTTGTCTGACACAAAATATACTAACATCTTTGACTTGTTATTTTCTTTCATATGCCTAAGTAGTTTTTAAAGAAATAACTAAAATAGAAAGAAGGGATAAAATTGAAAAAAAAAGGCTTTTATTTATTGCTTTTGCCAGGAATACTTCTTATAGTATTTGCATTAATTCTTCCTCTGGCTTTAACAATTTTTAAAACATTTAAAGATCAAGATACTATTACAGTATCTAGGTATGTTGCTTTCTTTAAGGATTCTTATATGCTTGGAATTTATGGAAGAACATTAAAATTATCTTTAATCGCAACATTTATATCAGTAATATTAGGGTTCCCAACTGCGTATTATGTCTCAAAATCAAACAAAAATATCAAAGGAATTTACATAATGTTAACTGTTTTTCCATTACTTACAAGCGCGGTTGTGAGAAGTTTTACTTGGATAGTTATTCTTGGTAAAAAAGGTATTTTCAATAATTTTCTTATGTCAATTGGAATAATAAATAAACCTATGGAGCTTATTTATAATGAATTTTCAATTGTAATAGGTTTTGTATATTTGTTTTTGCCTCTTATGATAATGTGTCTAATAGGTGTTATGGATAATATTAATTCAGATCTTATTGAAGCTGCAGAAAGTTTAGGTGCTTCAAAATTTAAAGCATTTATGAAGGTAGTATTCCCTCTTAGTATTCCAGGTATTATAGTGGGATCAATACTTGTATTTACTGGAAGCTTTACTGCTTATACTACGCCTCAGTTATTAGGAGGTAATAAGTCAAGAGTACTTGCAACACTTATATATCAAAAAGCAATGTCTTTATCTGATTGGAATTCAGCAGCAGTTATTTCAACAATCATGATATTTACAACTATAGTAATTAGTACCGTAATAAATAGCTTAGCAGATAAGATACAAGGAAGAGGTGAGGCTCAATGAAAAAAAGAAATAGTTTTTTAACAGTGTTTTCAATACTTGTTTATGTTTTTCTTGTGGCACCCTTAATAATTATAAGTATTACAGCATTTGGTAGTGATGAATTTTTGAAATTCCCGCCAACTGGATTTTCTTTTAGATGGATAGAAAATATTTTCAAGGTAGATATGTTTATGAAAACTTTCAAAATCAGTATGGAGATAGCAGTTCTAGGAACATTTTTTGCACTTATAATAGGAATACCTGCAGCTTACGTACTTAGCAGATATGACTTTAAACTAAAAAAAATGTTACAAAATTTATTTTTATCACCTGTTATAGTACCAGGAATAGTTTTAGGATTTTCATTGCTTCAATTTTTAATTGTTGTGAATAAATGGCCAGTATATCCTAGCTTACTGATTGGACATACAGTTACCATTCTTCCCTACATAATAAGGGTAGTTTCATCTAGTCTTGAAAGCTTTGATTATTCCATTGAAGAAGCAGCAATAAGCCTTGGTGCAAGTAGATTAAAAACATTTTTTACTATAGTTATGCCAAATGTAACATCAGGAATAATAGCAGCGTTTATTCTTGCATTCATTAATTCATTTAATAATGTACCTGTGTCTGTATTTTTAACTGGACCTGGAGTAAGTACATTTCCAATTCAAATGATGAGTTATGTTGAATATTATTTTGATCCTACTGTAGCTGCTATTTCAGTTTTACTTATGGCTATAACAGCTGTACTTATGTTTATAGTTGAAAAAACATTAGGACTAAGTTACTTTGCTAAGTAATTTTTAGAGGAGGATAAAAAATGAGTTTACTAAGTTTAGAAAATATTACTGTATCTTATGGAAATAATGCAATTTTAAAGAATTTTAATATAACTGTAGAAAAGGGAGAATTGGTGTCATTACTAGGCCCTAGTGGATGTGGTAAAACAACAACCTTAAGAACTATAGCTGGTTTTAACGATATAAAGGAAGGCAATTTTATCTTTGATGGAAAGGATTATACTAAAGTGCCAGTACATAAGAGGAATTTTGGATTTGTTTTCCAAAGCTACGCTTTATTTCCGCACCTTAGTATATTTGATAATGTAGCCTTTGGACTTAAGCTCAGAAAGGTTAATAAAAGTGAAATAAAAAAAAGAGTAGAAACAATGTTGGATACTGTTGGGCTTAAAGAATTAGCGAACAGGCTTCCAAATGAACTGTCAGGAGGCCAGCGACAAAGAATTGCTTTAGCTAGATCACTTGTAATTAATCCTGATATGCTTTTATTTGATGAACCCTTAAGTAATCTTGATGCAAAGCTTAGAGTTAAAATGAGGATTGAAATAAGAAAAATTCAACAGAAACTTGGAATTACAAGCTTATATGTAACACATGATCAAGAAGAATGCTTTTCAATATCTGATAAGGTAGCAGTTATGAATGGAGGATTAATTGAACAACTTGATACTCCACAAAATATATATACAAATCCAGCTACTGAATTTGTAGCAAAGTTCGTAGGATATGAAAACTTTATTGATTTTGATATTCAGGACTATGCAGAAGATAAGAGAGAATTTAAATCTAAGTTAGGGCATGTTTTTGAAATTGAAAATAATAAAAACAAATCTTCTAAAGTTTCTAAGGGAGCCATACGCCCAGAAGATATAAAAATAATTAAGGAAGGAGATGACTTAAAAAATAACACACTAAAAGGAATAATAAAAATAAGCACTTTTCTTGGTAAAGAGTATCAATATGTTATTGAGACTGAGGAAGGCACCCTACTTGTAAATGATAATATAAATTGTCATTACAACAATGAAGATAAAGTAAAAATTCATTTGCCAAAAGAAAAAATAGTATTAGTTTAAATTTGGAGGTATAGTAATGAAAAAATTAGCCTGTTTATTAACAAGTATTTTAGTTTCAACTATAGCATTAAGTGGATGTGGCAGCAAAGGTTCAACAAGCAGTAAGGATACTGTAAAACTTGTTGTATCAACTTGGGGATACAACGAAGATAAACTTAGAAAGAATGTTTTTGAACCATTTGAAAAAGCAAATAATTGTAAAATAGTTCTTGAAGTTGGAGATAACTCTGAAAGATTAAACAAATTAAAAACAGCTCAAAGTGGACAAATAGATGTGATTTTCCTTGCGGATTCTTATTCTATGGAAGGAATTCAACAAGGATTATTTGAAAAGATTAATAAAGATAATGTACCTAATCTTAAAAATATTTATGATGTAGCAAAATCAACTATGGGTGATGGATATGGTCCAGCGTACACAATTAATAGAACTGGTATAATATATGATTCAAAGGCTATAAGTAAGCCCATTACTTCATGGAAGGACTTATGGAGTGCAGATTTTAAAGGAAAAATCTCTATTCCTGAAATAACTTCAACAGCAGGTCCAGCACTTATGCAAACTGCAGCGGATAAAGCAGGTACATCACTAGATGCTGGTTTAGACAAAGCATTCACAGAAATAACTGCTTTAAAGCCAAATGTAGTAAAAACTTATAGTAAGTCATCAGATTTTGTAAATATGTTTACACAAGGTGAAATAGTTGTTGGTGTTGGACAAGATTTTGTATTTGGAAAAATAAAACAAGCAATTCCAACTGCTAAGTGGGCAGAACTTACTGATGGTAACTATGCAAATCTAAATACTATAAACATAGTTAAAGGTTCTAAAAATAAAGAACTTGGAGAAAAGCTTATAAACTTTTGGTTAAGTGAACAGGTACAAAAGGCAGATGCAATAGATAAGATAGATTCTCCTGTAAATACTAATGTTACCTTAACAGATAAGGAAGCAGAAGGATTAACTTACGGAAAAAATGTAATAAATAATTTAAAGGTTATTGATTGGAAAAAGTATAACAGCATTAAGACAAATATTATAGATAAGTGGAATAAAGGTTTGTCAAAATAAAAAACAGACATTTTCAAAGAAATAATAATTGGAAGATGAAAATGCCCTAAGGTGGAAGGTAGTTTTTAGCATACTTTCCACCATCAAGTGATTCTTAAGAAGGAGTTTACGTGTATGAAAATAGATTTACTTATCAAAAATGGAAGGGTTTATAATTCATTTTTTAAAAAGTTTATTTATAGTGATATAGGAATATTAGATGATAAAATCTTTTGCGTTAGTGAGCCTAAAAAATTCGATTTAGAACCTTGCAAAGTTATTGATGCTAAAGGAATGGATATAATACCAGGGCTCATAGATATACATATGCATATAGAAAGTTCAATGGCTACACCAGCTGCATTTTCAAAAGAAATAATTAAAAATGGAGTAACTACAATAGTTTCTGAACCCCACGAAATAGCTAATGTTTGTGGTATAGAAGGAATCCTTGAAATGATAAAAGCTGGAGAAAATACAGAAGTAGATATTTATTATGGAGTGCCAAGTTCTGTTCCATCCACAAGTGACCTTTATGAAACAACTGGGGGAAAAATTGGAATAGAAGAAGTTAGCAAATTACTAGAAAATAAAAGCGTTATATGCCTTGGGGAAGTTATGAATTACGTTGATGTTATTAGCGGAGAAGATAATAAAATAAATGGTATAATAAAATATTTTATGAAAAACAATCCTAATATTCCAATAGAGGGACATTGCCCTAAAATTAGTGGCTTAGAACTTTCAAAGTTTATTTATGGTGGAGTAACTTCAGACCATACCCAGCAGACTGTAGATGGGATAAAAGAGAGAATTGGTATGGGAATGTTTGTTGAAATTCAAGAAAAATCTATGGTAAAACCAGTTATAGATTATTTAATAGAAAATAAATTATATGAGCATTTTGCTTTTGTAACAGATGATTGTATGGCAGATGTATTAATAAGTGAAGGTCATTTAAATCGAATTGTTAAAAAAGCTATAACTATGGGAATGGCTCCAGAGGATGCTATTTATTGTGCAAGTTATACTTCAGCAAGAAGAATGAATTTATTTGATAGAGGAAGCATTTCACCAGGAAAAGTAGCTGATTTTATTTTTATTGATAACTTAAAAGATTTTTCTATATGTAAAGTATTTAAAAAAGGTAAGGAAGTATATAACAGAGAGTCTAAAGATAATGAAGTTAAGATACCTAAAACTTTTTCAGATAAATTTTATAATACAATACAATTGAAGAAAATAAATAAGGATATGATAAAAATTAAAGCTCCCATTTCACAGGGAAAGGTTAAGTGCAGAATTATAAATGTCCAGGATAATAGTACCTTTACTGATGAGATTATTGCAGAAATAAGCGTAGAAAATGGATATTTAAACTGGGAAAGCTCACCTTACTGTCTTATGGCTGTATTCGAAAGATATGGAATAAATGGTAATATAGGCATTGGATTAGCAACAGGAGATACAATAAAAAAGGGTGCTGTTGCAGCTTCATATGCCCATGACCACCATAATATAATTGCTGTTTCAAAAAATCCTGAGGATTTGGTGTTTGCAGTTAATTCAATAATAGATAGTCATGGCGGATATTATGTAGTCCAAGATAAAAACATTTTGGCTAAGATAGATTTACCTATTGGAGGTATAATTTCCGATAAGGATATGAAAAGTATAGGACTTGGTGTAAAAAATGTAACAGAAGCAATGAGATATTTAGGGTATAAGCATTATAATCCTATAATGTCATTTAGTACAAATAGTTTACCTGTAAGTCCCTTATTAAAAATAACTGATAAGGGATTAATTAAATTAAATGAAGACAAAGTTTTAAATATATTCGTGGAGGAATAACTAATGATATACGATGCAACATTACAGAAACATATAAGATGTAAACAGGGAGATGTATCAGAATACGTTTTAATTCCTGGTGACCCAGCAAGAGCAAAGAGAATAGCTGAAAAATTTGATACTTTTGAAAAAATAGCTGAAAATAGAGAATATGTGGTATATACAGGAGTAAAAGATGGAATTAAACTTACTGTGTGCTCTACAGGAATAGGAGGAGCATCAACAGCTATTGCTATGGAAGAGCTTTCTAAAATAGGTGCTCATACTTTTATTAGAGTAGGATCAGCAGGTGGTAGAAAAAAGAATATACCTGTTGGCAGTGTAGTAATTGTAAATGCAGCAGTAAGAGGAGAAGGTACAAGTAAAGAGTATCTTCCTGCAATTTATCCTGCTGTGGCAGATTTTAATGTAACAAATGCACTTTTAAAAGCTGGAAATGAATATTTAAAGGATGAGGAATGTTTTGTTGGTGTAAGTTTAACAAGAGATGCATATTATGTTCAAAACAAAACATTAAATGAGGAATTGTTGGACACAAACGTGGCAGTTTCTGAGATGGAATGCGCCACTGTATTTATTGTTGCAGCTAAAAGAGGACTTAAGGCAGGAGCACTAGTTGGAACTGATTCAAATATTCTAATAAAACATCAATTAACACTTGAAGAAAAAGATAAATTATATTGGGAAGCTGAAAAGAAAACCATTGAAATTGCTATTAATGCAATTATGAATATAGCTAAACCTGAAAAAAGTATTTAAAGAGAAGGGAAACCTTTCTCTACACATTTAAAAAGTCTGTGTCAAAATAGAAAGTAATTTCTAGATTGACACAGACCTTTTTTAACTTAAAAAGGTCAAAAAAATCACGCAAAATTTAATTAAGGTATATGCGAGACTTATTAAACTAACATTCAGATGAGGCTTAAATGCAAATGTAACAGAATAACTTGTCTTTAAATAATAAAAAAAACAGACTAAATACAAATGATGGAACTGATTTATTTAACCGCAAATTCTGGTCACTGTACTTCTTGCGGCGACAAAATTTACCCTAGTGAATTCTTCTTAAAATTTGATTTTGAATTGAAAGGTGATTTAGATAATAGGGAGTTAAAAATTATTAATGTTAGTAGGATAGGATTATAAAATATCATTTTATTTGAGATACTACTATTAGGCATCTTTGACTTATTATTTTATTAAGATGCTTAAATATGGTGATTTAATAAGGAGGATTTTATTATGAATAAAAAAAGTGATGAACAAAAATTTGTTAATATGGCAAGGGTAGGTAACTTTACTAAACATGCAGTAGAAAATTTTGAGGAAAATATAGTGAATCAAAAAGATTATTTAGAGAAGGTTAAGGATGATAAGACATCTCAAGTACCTAATAAATTTCATTAGCAAATAGCAAGCTTTAAATTTTATAGATAATGTTGTGCCTATGTTTATATTTGCAATGAGAGGACAGTGAAGGGGTAGTATTACGAATGATAACCATTAGATAAAATAATAGGATAAAGGACAAACACCTTACTACGTATTTATCCTTTACCCTATTATTTTTTATTCACTTTATACCAATCATTAATAACTTTTGTGCTTTCTTCACTAGGATAATATCTCTTATCAGTGCTATGTTCACCTATGGCAAATATAGAAAATCCTAAAAACCAGGATTCTTTTTCAAATGCCATTTTATAACCTTGGAAGCAATTGGCTTGTTCAGTATTATTCACACTATCGTTTTGATATGGATTCCAGGGATGCACAGCGGCATCGTTAGTTTTAGGGAATCCAAGTTCTCCAAAGAAAATAGGTTTATTCCATTTATCATGGAAATTTTTTATTTCCTGTTTTATATTTTGCTTTCTATCATATATTTGTGTGTTTTGTATAGCATTAAATATATTTCCTGAAGTATTTGTACTATTGTTTGTAAGTTCAAAATAAGCTGCAATAGAAATAAAATCTAACTTTGAAAACAACTTATTATTTAGCTTATTTTTATACGTATTAATTGTATCCGGTTTCCACGCAGCTGTATACCACCAACCTGTCCTATAAGTTACTAAACCTTTATAATATTTTCTAACATAATCTATAGTATCACACCAATATCCTTCTGCAAATTCCATATTTACAAAACTTGAACCTATATTTAATGCATCTACATGATATGGTACTGCAATATCATCAATTAAAGTTTTTAATACAGTATCTTTCCAATTCAAAAAGAAATCATTTATATTATCAGGTTTCCAAGCAGTTTCATATTTACTGCCATTATCTATCCATGGATAAGGTTCCAGTATTATATTTATTTTTTTACCCTTTAATTTTTTAATTAAAGTTATTGCTTTCTCTTCACTGGTTTTATCTACGGTCATATTACTAGAAGACAGGTCTTTTATATTTATAATCACAGGAATATTTAAAGTATTTAGTTTAAACTTATCTATGTCGCTTAAAGTTTCATCAATTTTATAATCTGTAGATAGATTACCAGATTTAATTTTTGTTTCAAATTTTTCGTTTAATGTTTTTCCTTGAATTTTATTTATGTTCCTATTAATAACTCCTCTAGAGACTGGATTAGTTTTAATGACATAAAATGCAACAGTAATTAAGATTATTATTGCAAATAATATTGTGATTTTTTTCTTATTCATTTTTACCTCCACTTGTTAATTATATTTTTAATGTTAATTAAAATTTTGTTTAAGTTTTTTAATTAAATCCAATGCTCACAAACAGAATATTTTGTTCTGTTCTATATTTTAATCATGTTAAAAGAAGATAGATTCACGATATCTCTCCTATGTATTAAATAGCCACTGCTGTAATTTTGTGAATTCATTATTATTCATGCCTCTTATAGTATATTCTTTTTGTACAATTTCTCCTTGGACTGCTGTTTTTATATTAATTAAATCATTTCTTTTTTGAAAAATATTTTGTGTTTTTGTTGAACTTTGAATATTTTGCTTTGGTATAATTACTATATACTTTGCTAATACTCTAAATTGCATAATTAATTCATTTTCTTTTATACATATTCCTGTATTTTTTTGTCTATAGTATCCAAGCAAGAAGAAAAAAGGTACAATTAGTAAAGTAAAGAAACCATATTTAAATTTATATGTAATGAAAATTGTTATCAATAATGGAATTATACTAGCTCTAATTAAATAGCCCATAATAGATTTGTTTGATGAATAAGAAAATTCAAACTCTGGTTTTATTTCAGTTAAAACCTCTTTAAAAAATTTATCTATTTTATTTTTTCTAAGTAATGGACATAAAATAGTTGATTCACCTTTTTCTTTGCCATATCCTATGCTTTCAATATTAATTGATACAGCATTAAAAGGTTTCTTTAATATTCCTTCTACAATAGATATACTTTGTACTCTATACAAAGGAATTATTACTGATTTTTTATCAAACAATCCATAAGTTATATTTATTTTATCTTTAGTTCTTTTTATAGTAAAATCATAATATTTTATAACTGTACTAATAATAGATATTATAAATGTAATTATAAGTACTATTAATATGAGTGCTATTATTATTTGAATTGATTTAACAGCTATTATACTCTCAGCATTTCTACTTTCAAAATCATTGAGTTTAGTTTTAAAGTTTTTAGGAATTATATTATTTATTTTGTCATATAATACAAAAATAAAAAACATACCTCCCATTATGTATTTAGATGTCACTGCAGTAATAATCAAATCTGTAATTGTAGCTTTATATTGTATATTTTCATGGGAAAATTCCTCATGGTCTTTGTTTGTTTGAATTTCTTCTTCCTGCTCATTTTGTTCTATATACTCATTAAATAAAACTGTTTTAATATGTTCGGCTTCTTTTTGGCTTAAAATAAGACAAACCTCGGCATCTTTTCCACCACTAGCTGTATCAATTTTAAGTGTAACAACTCCAAATAATCTTTGAACAAGTTTACAATCTATATCCATTGTATGTATTTTATCACAAGGTATATATCTAGATTTTCTATTTATTATCCCTTCTTTCATATGCATACCACTTTTATCAAAGCTATACACATTATTTTTCCAACTCATTATGGTAATTACAATAATAGCTAGTACAATTAAACCTACAATTAAAAACACAATTTTTTCATTTTTACCTTTAACAAGGACAGTACCTAATAATACCAAAAATGCAAATATAAATTCTTTTATACTATTAACTATTTTACTTAATAAAAAATATGGATGCTGTTTCTTATAGTTCATCTTCATTCAAGCTCCTTACCACAGAATTTGTAATACTTTTCTGAAGTTCTTTTGCTATGCTGTCTACTAAGGAAGGTATTTCATACTTACCTCCTGCAGTATATATAGACAAATTTGTAAGTCCCAAATGGGAAAGTATCGGCCCAGTAGATGTATCAACATACTGTATCCTTTTGATTGGAATTACTACTGTTTTTATTATAAATACACCATATTTAAGTACTACCTTATCCTCCTTCATATAATATCTCCAATTTTTATACTCTATCTTAGGATAAAATAATGCACTAATAAAATTTAATGCTATGATTATAATAAAAATAATCGTTATAGTATTTTTTAGTTTAAAATAAGGTGAAAATTTTAAAAATGCCCCAAATATTAAAACTAGTATAATTACTCCAATAAATTCTTTGATTCTAAAGACTTTAACAGCATCCTTTGAAATTTTAAATTCTTCTTCCATATTATCCTCCTATAAGGCATATTCAAAAAAATAACTAGTCAGTATGCTAGTCTATTTTGCGCCATACTGCTTCAGCAGAATCCTTTGATAGAACAACTATCAGCGGAACTTGCTTCCTTGTCTGACACAAAATATACTACCATCTTTGACCTGTTATTTTCTTTCATATGCCTAAATCAACTTGTACAATTAATTTTACACTAAACATTATCATATGACATAGTATTTAACAATATTTTATGTATATCGTTTTATTTGAGTGTTACTCTATTTTTTATTATATGTTACTTTTTCAGTGTTTTAAGTAAACTTAATAAATTCTTTATAATTCCAACGATAAGGTGCTCTTAAGTGAGTTAAATAGAAATAAGGAAGAGATATATAACAAAAAAGGTTAAAGCTTGAACCAGTTAAAAGTAATATTAAAATGGTAATAAAAATAAAAAGACATATTAATTTATTTTTTTGACAGAAAGATGTTAAAATGGAATTAATAAATTTAAATACATTTTAGAGCGAGGTTTAATTATGAGTGTTAGATTTGACCAGCTATTAAGTTTACCTGAATTAAAGGATTTAAAATTAGTAAGTGGAATTAAGGGGATTAATAAAATAGTAAGATGGGTTCACATTATAGAAAACCCAGAAGATGTAGTAGGTTATGTGCAAAATGATGAATTAATAATAGTTACAGGTGTTGAAATTTTCAATAGTAAGGATTCTTTTATATATCTTGTAAAAAACCTAATAGAGAAAAAAGCTGCTGGATTGGTTGTAAACGTTGGTAAATACGTTGAACAAGTTCCAGAGTATGTCAAAAATTTGTCTGATGAGAATGACCTTCCTGTATTTGAAGTTCCTTGGGAAGTTAGTTTATCTGAGTTAACAAGAATTATTTGCGGTGACATAGTAAAGAGGCATCTTGAAGAAGTTTATTATCAAGACCTATTAATGAATGCTATATTTTTTAATACCATTACTTATGAAAAATTTGTTGAAAAAATTTTAGCTTATGGATATAGTTCCTTAAACTCTTTTAGAATAATTATTGCAAATATGGATAATACTGAACAGTATTTCAATTCTAAAAACATTAAGGATGAGCAGATTATGGGACGTGTTAGAGATACTTTTTTAATGGCTGTAAATAGTTCAATTTGGGAGTCGAATTCTAAACCTATAAGTTTTATGCAAAATCATTCTGTAGTTTTGCTTTTAATTAATGAAAAAGATAGGTTTACTAACTTGACTGCCATTTCAGACTTAATAAGAAAAAACAGCAAAAATTTTTTACCAGAAATTAATGTAAGCATAGGAGTTGGAGAGGTTCATACAGAGTTTTCTGAAATAAAGAAAAGTTATGAAGAAGCTGAAAAAGCTTTAAAGATAATAAAAGCGCAAGGGGAAGTAGATAAAACTATTTTTTATTCTGATATAGGCGTATATAAAATACTTATGGAAATAGATAATATAGACCTTTTAAAAAAATATTATGATACTACTGTAGGTAAATTAGAGAAATATGATGAACAAAACCATACAGAGTTCACAAAGATATTGTATGTATTTCTTAAGGAAAATGGCAATTACATTCATACATCTCAAAAACTTTATTTACATAGAAATACATTGGTGTACAAAATTAATAAAATACAACAGCTTATAAAAAGAGATTTAGCAGATACAAGTGTAAGATTAGAGTTTTATATGGGGTATTTAATAAAAGAGCTAAATTATTTTAGAACTCATGACAAATAATATTAAGAAATAACAGGGGCTAACTATGAGTTGGATGGCTCTTTAGCAGTATCTAAATAGTTAAAATGTTATTAAAATAGATATTTATTTTTTTATTATGATTTAACCACGACTTTTAAAAAAAGGTCGTGGTTACTTTTTTTTACTGGATCATAGGCATTGGTAACTATAAGATTATGTTTAAAAAATAACAATAAAAAACGAATAAAAACCATCAAATATTCATATGGATTTAATAATGTAGAGAAAAAGTACATTGGTCAAAAAGCACAAAAAAATATGAAAACCTTGGTCAGTTGTCACATATACAAGGAATTTAAAGGATGATAATATTAAAAGCGGATAAGTTAGAAAATTAAGCGTAATAACAATTGCGTGAAAAATGAATGCAATTACTGCTAAATAATCTCGGATATGTTAAAACGTTAACATATCATAAACAAATTTATACGTATATTGCTTTGATGGAGATCATAAAGCAATTAAAACTTGGTGTTTATATAAAAATTTACATACAAAAATATAAAACACTAAAATAAGTGATATAGGGGGAGAAAATTATGTTAAAGGCATTAGAAGGCTTAAAGGTATTAGATTTGACACATGCATACAATGGACCATTTTGCACAACAATTTTAGCTGACAATGGTGCAGATGTAATTAAAATTGAGAGTCCAAAGGGAGATCAGTGTAGAACTTGGGGACCAATGGATCCTAAAAGTGGGGAAAGTGGATTTTATGCTTTTTTAAATAGAAATAAAAAGGGCATTACTTTAAATTTAAAAAGTGAAGAGGGCAAGAATATATTTCTAGAGATGGTAAAGTCAGCAGATGTAGTAGTAGAAAATTATAGACCAGGTGTTATGAGAAAATTAGGTATACACTATGATGTTTTAAAGGAGATTAATCCTAAAATAGTATATGCCTCAGGATCAGGATTTGGTCAAACTGGACCACTTTGCAATAGACCTTGCTATGACATAGTAGCTCAGTCTATGGGAGGAATGGTTAATTTAACTGGATTCCCTGAATCAATTCCAACTAAGGTAGGTCCATCTGTAGCTGATAATGTTACTGGGATATATCTATGTGTAGGGGTTTTAATGGCTCTTTACAATAGAGAAAAAACTGGATTAGGGCAGGCTGTTGATGTAGCTATGTTAGATACTATATTCTCACTTTTAGAAAATGCCATTATTATAAACACTTTAACAGGAGAAATTCCTAAAAGACAAGGAAATATAGACCCATCTATAGCACCATTTGATATATATGAAGTTAAAGATGGATTTGCAGCTATAGGGGTTGGAAATGATAAATTATGGGCTAAATTCTGTGAAGTAATAGGAAGATTAGATTTAATAAAGGAAGAAAAATTTTTAACTAATGATGCAAGATGTAAAAATTATATTCCGGAATTAAGAGATTTAATTAGAGCCTGGGCTAAGGATAAAACAAAGAAAGAATTAGAGGAAATGTTTGATGAAGCAGGAATCCCTTGTGGACCAGTATTAGATATGAAAGAAGCCATTGAACATCCACAAATTCAGGCAAGGGAAATGATGGTTCATATGAATCACCCAACTATAGGAGAAATGTATTTTCAAGGAGTGCCTATTAAGTTGTCAAGAACACCTGGTAGTGTAGATACACCAGCACCTCTTATAGGTCAGCATAATGAAGAAATATTAGGACAGTTTTCTATAAGCAAAGAAGAAGTAGCTAGCATGAAGGAAAAAGGAATAATTTAGGCAAGTTATACAGTTTATTATATTAAAAGACCAAAATTTTTCAAGGGGGTATGTTTATATGAGAAACCAGGCAATACTAAGTTACAAAATGTTTCCAGACTATGGGAGTAATTTAGGAGATGTTGTTCCAGTAGGAAAACAATTAGATATTTGGGGAGATACTGAAACTGAAGTTATGATATTAAATGATGGAGATGAATCTTTATGTTTAGGGTATGAGGATGTACATTTTTACCATGATCTCTATGTAGGAGACCAGGTAGATTTTAAAGCAACTATGGTTAAAATAGGAAATACATCTCGCAGAGTTAAACTTGAAACTTATAAAATTGCTACTCCAGCAAGACGTAATGGAAGACCAGATGCAGCTGCAAATGAAGTAGATGTTTTAAATCCACCTTTATTGTGTTCAGAAGGTTACTCAATATTAGTAGTTAAAAAGAACCAACAAAGAGGCGTTCAACCAGAAGGTATTGTAGTAGATCCATGGGCAGAGGTAGAAAAATAATTTAAGTTTAAAGATTACAAGGGGGTATAAAAATGGCTTTTGAAAAACCTGATAAAGATTTTGAAACTAAAATCCGTTTAAGAATGTCATCAAAGGATGTTTTCTATGCAGGTGGTATAGTGAATGGTTCACGTTCAATAACATTAATGGGAGACTGTGCTACTAGACTTATGATCATGAGTGATGGAAACGAAGGAAGATGTTTAGGCTTTGATAATATAAGATTGTATAGTTCAATTTTTTCAGGAGATTACCTTGAAATAATAGCAAGGGTTATAGGGGTGGAAGGAAAGAAGAAAAAGATTCAGTGCAGAACTTTTAAAATAGCACATAATCCTAATATTCCGGAATATCCAACAGCTATAGATGTATTAGAAAAACCAATTTTATGTACTGAATTTGTATCAACCTACGAATCAACAAAATAAACAGAGTTATTAGTTTGCTGTGAGGTTTGTCTTCGACCCCACAGTAAATTAACAGTAATTAATGATTTAAACTCGAGTATTATAGGTTAATTTTTGAAGATGCCTAAGTTTAGAGGAGGGAAGTAAATGAGCTTTGATTTAACCAAAGAACAAGAAATGATAATTAAGGTAGTTAAAGAATTTACTAAAAATGAGATTGAACCTATTGCAGCAGAGATAGATGAAATGGGGAAATTTCCAAGAGAAAATTTAAATAAAATGGCTAAATTAAATATGTTAGGCATACCTTTCCCCGTAGAATATGGTGGAGGGGGACAAAATGAATATGTATTTGCAATGTTCATAGAGGAAATAGCAAAAAAATGTGCCTCAACTGCAGCAATTTTAGCAGTACATAACATACCATGTTGGATATTAATGAATTATGGAACAGAGGCACAAAAGGAAAAATACTTAAGACCATTAATAGAAGGAAAAGAGATTGGAGCCTTTGCCTTAACAGAGCCTAATGCTGGAACAGACTCATCTAAACAAAACAGTAAAGCTGTTTTAGATGGAGATAACTACATTTTAAATGGACAAAAATGTTTTATAACTAATGGTGGGGAAGCTGGTATATACGTAATTCTTGCCATGACCGATAAAGAAAAAGGTAATAAAGGAATAAGTGCATTTATAGTAGAAGATGATTTTCCAGGTTTCTCTATAGGAAAAAAAGAAGATAAAATGGGAATAAGAGCGTCAGCTACTTCTGAGTTAATATTTAAAGATTGTGTTATTCCTAAAGAAAATCTTTTGGGAAAAGAAGGCAATGGATTTAAAATTGCAATGCAAGCTTTAGATGGAGGAAGAATAGCTATGGCAGCACAAGCAGTTGGTATAGCACAGGGAGCTATTGATGAAACTGTGGCATATTTAAAGCAAAGAGAACAATTTGGAAAACCTTTGTCATCTTTTCAAGGACTTCAATGGAATTTAGCAGACATGGAAACAAATACAAATGCGGCAAGACTTTTGGTGTATAATGCAGCAAATAGATTTGATGAAGGAAAATCTATTAATAAAGAAGCGGCTATGGCTAAATTATTTGCAGCAGAAACAGCTATGGCTGTAACTACTAAGGCAGTGCAATTACATGGAGGTTATGGCTACATGAGAGATTATCCAATGGAAAGAATGATGAGAGATGCAAAAATAACTGAGATATACGAAGGAACTTCAGAGGTTCAAAGGATGGTTATTTCCAGAAGTCTATTAAAATAAGAGGTGAAATATATGAATATTATAGTTTGTATAAAGCAAGTTCCAGATACTAATGAGGTAAGAATTGACCCAGTAAAAGGGACTCTTATAAGAGATGGAGTTCCAAGTATAATAAATCCAGATGACAAAAACGCATTAGAAGAAGCTATAAGAATAAAAGAAAAATGTGAAGATGTGCATGTAACTGTTTTAAGCATGGGACCACCTCAAGCAGAAATTGCATTAAGAGAAGCTTTAGCAATGGGTGCGGATGAAGCAATTCTTTTAAGTGATAGACAATTTGGAGGATCGGATACATGGGGTACATCTGTAATACTAGCAGCAGCTGTAAATAAAATAGGGAAATATGACATAATATTCTGTGGAAGACAGGCTATTGATGGAGATACAGCACAGGTAGGACCAGAAATGGCAGAACATTTAGGATTGGCTCAAATAACTTATGTTAGTAAATTAGAAGTAAAAGACAATGAAGTAATAGCTACAAGAGCAATTGAAGATGGTTATTATATAATAAAGGCAAAAATGCCTGTACTTTTAACTACTATAAAAGAATTAAATGAACCTAGATACCCTTCAGTGAAAGGCATATATCACTCATTTAGAGATAAGAAGGTAACCGTGTGGGGTGTAAATGATATAGAAGTAGATATCACTAATATAGGACTAAAAGGCTCCCCAACAAATGTTAAAAAGTCCTTTACCCCTTCTCATCAATTTAAAGGAGAAATTATTACAGGGAATGTAGAAGAGGCTTCATATACGCTTGCACTAAAAATTAGAGAAAAACAAATAGGTTAATAAGGGGTGAGAAATTATGAATATAAAGGATTATAAGGGAGTATGGATATTCGCTGAACAAAGAGAAGGGAAAATATTAAATATTTCCTTAGAATTGTTAGGCGAAGGAAGAAAGATAGCTGATAAACTGAAGGTTGAGCTTACAGCGGTATTACTAGGAGAAAAACTAGATAGCTTATCAAAAGAGCTAGTAGAACATGGTGCAGATAATGTACTAGCTGTAGAAGATAAATTCTTAAGCGTATATACTACTGAAGTATATACAAGAGTAATAACTGAGCTTATAAATGAAAGAAAACCAGAAATAGTTTTAATAGGAGCTACTACTATAGGAAGAGATTTAGCTCCGAGACTTGCAAGTAGAGTGAAAACTGGGTTAACAGCAGATTGTACAAGTCTAGACATAGATGAAGAAAATCTTAATTTGTTAATGACTAGACCAGCTTTTGGTGGAAACATAATGGCAACCATAGTTTGCACTAAACATAGACCACAAATGTCAACAGTAAGACCAGGGGTAATGGAAAAGGCTAAATTTAATCCAAATAATATTGGAAGCGTAGAAAAAATATCCTTTGAATTAAAAGAGCAAGATTCAAACACACAAGTACTTGATATCATAAAGAAAGCTAAACAGCAAGTTTCATTAGAAGCTGCGGAAGTTATAATTTCTGGTGGTAGAGGTTTAGGGAATAAAGAAGGCTTTGAACTTATAAAGCAACTTGCAGATATATTAGGTGGTGAGGTTGGTTCTTCTCGTGGTGCGGTAGATGCTTGCTGGATAGAACAAAGTCACCAAGTAGGACAAACAGGTAAAACTGTAAGACCTAAAATTTATATAGCTTGTGGTATATCAGGAGCTATTCAACATTTAGCAGGAATGAATTCTTCAGATTGCATAATAGCTATAAACAAAGATAAAGATGCTCCTATTTTTAATGTTGCGCACTATGGTATAGTTGGGGACCTATATGAAGTAGTACCTAACTTAATAAAATCACTACAAAAAGAAGAAGTATAGGAAGGAAAAGCCAATTTGAGTACAGTCTATGCTAAGATTAATTAAGGTAATTTAAATTATATGACATAAAATAGAAATCCAGTGGAATAAATTAACATCTCACTGGATTTTTTAAATTTCAATTCCAATGCCAAAAACTGATACAGCAATTGATGCATTCTTTCTATCTATGTTTTCCCACTTGAAAATATCTATTTAGTCATTATTACCACTTTAGTTTTACTCACTTTTTCATAAAACAAATTCTTATCCTTACTGAAAACATGAAGTAAAAGATGTATAAAAACTATTAAGTTAAAGGCAAATAAGAGAATCAATACTACTATTGATACCGGCATATAATAGGTGCTGTCATATCTGTTTAATTTAAAAGCTTCTGATAAAATATAATTGAAACCAAATATTCCATAATACAATAGCCCATATCTTTTAACTAACTCTAAAAAAGTTACCTTTTGCTTTTCACCATGTATTTTTATTTTAACAAACCATTTACCAAAAGTTTTTCCATTTGTGAAATAAACTAATACAATAAAATATAAAAATACAATTGCTGCATCTACTATAATATTTCTACTTATTGGTAATATAGTAATTGCAATTCCAATGATAAACCAGTCTATTTGAAATGCTATAAACCTTCTAATATATCCTACAGGCATAGACTCTAGGTTAATATTTTCATCTAATTTATCAACTTTAGGTAAAAAATAAGTAAATATAGGAGCTATTACATATCCTATGAATCCTCCAAAAGTATTTAGTATTAGGTCATCTACATCAAAAAGTCTATAAGGTGCGTTATAGATACCATACAAACCTGTTAATTGAGTTAGTTCAAAAAACAACGAGTATAAAAAACATATTATTACTGTTTGTTTTAGACTTCTTTTAAAATAGTATCTTAAGTAGATTCCAAGTGGTGCAATCAATATTCCGTTAAAAGCTGCCTGTAAAAATGACCTGTCTTTTAAAATTCTTATATAAGAAGAGGGCTGATTAAATACCACATGTGTTTCATTTAAGAAATCATGTATAAATGTAAAAGGAATTAAATTGTAATGTTTAGTGCCTGGAGACTGTAGGCTTTTCACATCATATGTATTGGGCAAAGGCAGTATAACTAAGTAATAGGAAACCATCAAGAACAATAAAAATGAATATAAAATAAATGCCCTAAATTTATTTATATATCTGTATTTTCTATACTGGTGTATTAAGAATGGTAACGTAAAAATAAAAGCCAAAATAGGAAATGTTATAAGTGCTACTTTAATAGGAAAAATATATGAATTCATAAATATCACCTTTTTCTATATAATTTATTTGAAGACATAAATTTAATTTATCGACACCTTCAACTAAATAATCGTACATTTCCATTGTCATCTTTACAATTAAGTAAGGGTTTCTAGGTGGTCAGGTCAAAAACCAATAATTGCAATTTGGTTTTTCTCATTACTAATGGAGATATAGCAGGATGATAAATTACTACTCCGTTCGTAAATGACTTACGCCCTAAAAGGTTTTTAAGTGCGTAATCTCTGTACACTATTATATTATATTGACAAATTAGTTAATAAGGTTTAATATATTATTAGGTAAAGCCTAACTAAATAACTAACTAACGAGGTGATAATTTGGATAGTAAAAAGAAATTATATGAAACCTACAGCGGACTTATGAAAATAAAGGGAGAGTGTTCCTGTAAATTAATTGATGAACTTAATATGTCAGAATTAACACTTCGTCAAATTGAGTATATAAAAAAAATTGGTAAATATGATTGTATTACAATTAGTAGATTAGCAGAAATTTTAAATTTATCTAAACCATCCATTACAGAGATGATTAAGAAGTTTATAAACTTAGGCTGTGTTTATAAAAGCCAATGCAAAAAAGACGGTAGAGTGCAGTATATATACCTTACAGAAAGAGGAAAGTGCATAGCTAGGTTTGAAGATTTAAAAATTAAAAGGTTAGTGGATAAAATGATAGAGAGTCTTAATGAAGATGAAATTAATATTTTAATTAATATTTTATTAAAAATTAATTAAAAATATGTAAAGTAAATAAAGTTAGGTTAACTAGAACTAATTAAATTTATTTCTAGAAGATATTTAAATGAAGATTAATAAGAAATTACAGTTTATTATGGTAGAAACCATTAAAGATGTAATTAAAATAATATATGGAAGGTTGATATGATGGATTTTAAGAAGCTTACCTTAGAGGATAAAGATATGCTTGAAAAATATATATACCCTTATAAATTTTTAAGTTGTGAGTACTCATTTACTACTTTATATATATGGAGAGATGCTTGTGATATTCAGTATAAGATATATAAAGGTGCATTAATTATAAAGAAAAAGGATTTTCAAGGAAATTATCACTTTATGCAGCCACTAGGATATAAAATGGAAAACTTACAAGATATACTAGAATATTTATCGCAATATAAAAAAGAAAATGATATGGAGTACGTATTTAAAGATTTAGAAGAAGATTTTATAGAAAAAATAAAAGCTTTACGTATAGAGGAACAGGGTATGTATATTAAAGAAGATAGAGATAATTTTGATTATTTA
>CAZKOJ010000073.1:0-20624 GCA_964554365.1 uncultured Clostridium sp.
CATGAACTCTAAACATCTTAGCTCTATTTGCCAATTCGTCATTGTTGGTTATTATCATACCAGCATCACCATAAGCACCTAAAGTTTTAGTTGGGAAGAAAGAAAATATACCAAAATCTCCTATGGTTCCAGAATGTTTATACTCAGAACCATTTCCCTTCCATCTCATACCAAAAGCTTCAGCAGCATCTTCTAAAACACGTAAATTGTTTTTTGATGCTACATCCATAATTTTATCCATATCTGCCATTTGAGAGAAAAGATGTATAGGTATAATACCAGCAGTATTTGCAGTTATTTTTTCTTCTATTTTATTCACATCTATATCAAAGCTTTCTTCATCAATATCCACAAACACAGGCTTTGCATTATGTTTTGCAATACAAGAAGTGGATGCAAGAAAAGTAAATGGTGAAGTTATAACTTCTTTCCCATTTTCAAATCCAAGTATATGAGAAGTCATTACCAATGCATCAGTACCAGAAGCAACACCAATAGCATGCTTAGCTCCAGTGTATTTTTTTATGGCTTCTTCTAGTTCTGTAACTTTAGGTCCTAATATAAAGCTTCCACTTTCTACAACATCAAATATAGCTTTATTAAACTCATCTTTTTTCTCAGAATATTCTCTTAGAGAAGTATAAAAATTAACTTTCATATTAAAAATCCTTTCTTAACTTTTATTTGATAACTTTTTCTACAGCTTTAATAAGTTCTTTAACCACGTATTCGGCATCTTCTAAAGTAAGAAGAGAATAAAGTGGTACAGAAATTTCATTTGCATATTGTGCATAAGCATTTGGATAATCTTCTATTTTGTATCCAAGGTTTTTATAAAGGGTAAACATTGGTAAAGGAATAAAGTGAACATTAGTAGCTATATCCATTTCAGCTAAAATTCTTATAACTTCAGCTCTTTGCTCTTCATTAAAGCCTTTAATACGTAAATTATATAAATGATATGAAGTTACAGTGTCTCCTTCTCTTTCAAAAGGAATTATAGCCCAATCTTTCTCGCTTAAATATTTAGTGTAAATATCAAATATAGCTTTACGTTTTTTAAGCATTTCTTCATATCTTGTTAACTGAACAAGACCAATAGCGGAGCCTATATCTGTAAGGTTGCATTTAAATCCATCTGTTACTATATCATACTGCCAAGCTCCTGCTTTCATTTTCGAAAGAGCATCTTTTGATTGACCGTGTAAGGATGCTAATTTAAATTCTTTATATAGGTCTTCTCTACCTTTAAAAGTATTATTTCCAAAAGTTAAAGCACCGCCTTCAGCAGTAGTAAAGTTTTTTACTGCATGGAAGGAGAATATATGAAAATCAGCTTGACCGCCAACTCTTTTACCTTTATATTTTGCTCCAAAAGCATGAGAAGAATCGGAAACAAAAATTATATCTTCACGGTTTTTAGATTTTAACATAGCACGAACTGCATCGTAATCTACAGGTACTCCTGCAATATCTACAGTGTAAATAGCTTTTGTTTTAGGTGTAATGGCATCTGCTATTTTATCTATATCTATTAAGAAACTATCTTTTTTAACATCTACAAATGTTGGCTTAATACCTCTATGCAAGGATACACTGGCAGTAGCTGTATAAGTGTAAGGAGTAGTTATAACTTCATCGCCTTCTTTTATATTGAAAACTTTTAAGACAAGTTCTAATCCTGCGGTGGCACTATTTAAAGCTACTGCTTTACTAGTTTCTAAGTATTCAGCAAGCTTTAGTTCAAACTCAGCAGTTTTAGGTCCTGAAGTAATCCATCCTGATCTTAAAACTTCAGTTACAGCGTTTATCTCACCTTCAGTTATGTCTGGTGGTGAAAATGGTATTTTTTTATTCATAAAATATCAATCCTTTCGAAAGTAATTTTATTTTTCGCCTTTAAAAAATCCTGTGTCCTTTGTTATATGAATGCCTCCTGTTTTATTGATTTCTTCCCCTAGAAATTTTATTAAGCTTTGAAGTTTATCTTCAGTGAAAATATCCTTTGTATTTCCAGGCATAGAAAATATATAATCTACAAGAGGAATAGGATTTGTTACAATTAAACTGTCCTTATATCTTTTTAGTTTTACCTGTTTGAACCATTTTGAAACCTGATTAAGACCATTTTCTAATTGGAAATTTTCTGTTTGATCCCAGCTTTCAGTAGTTATATTTTCAGAGTTAAATCTAGCTACGATTTCCCTCATTTCTTTCATATGATTTTTACCAACTGTGGAAGTATAGAAATGACCACCAGATTTTAAAACTCGTTTTATTTCTGAAAAAGCCTTTTCTCTATCAGCCACATGGTACATCATATGATTTGCAATTACTATGTCAAAACTGCAATCCTCAAAGGGTAAGTTTTGGGCATCAGCTATTTTAAATTTAAATCTAGAAGATTGTTCTCCTAAATTTTTCTGAGTATCTTTAAGCATTCCAGTTGAAAAGTCTGTTAAGGTTATGTTCCAACTTTGTGGAATATTTAAAAAGTTCTTTTGCCACAAACTTCCGTCTCCACAGCCTAATTCTAGTATAGATACATTTTCATACAAGTTAAGTTGATTAAAAAACCAGTACATCCAACCTTGTTTATTTTCGCTAAAAAGCTCATGGATTTTTATTCTTGCTTTCAGGTTTGATGCATTTTCATATTGTTCAATCCATTTTTTATCTATATTTATTACGTTTATTATATTCACAAATTTATCCCAATTTAATATATTATTATTGTCTAGCATATGCACAGCTTCATCAATAGCTTTTGCAACCATATGCATATGATGTATTTTTTCTTCCATTATTTCTTTTTGTATTTCAAGAGATTTTTTTAAGTCTTGATCATTTATGTCATATTTTATTATGTTAGATATATCTTCTAATGAAAGACCTATAAATTTTAAAGTTAATATTTTTTGTAATCGTCCAAAATCCTGTTTGCTATATAATCTGTGACCTAATTCATTATGATGGCTAGGCGTAAATAAGCCTATTTTATCATAATATCTTAGAGTTCTTAAGGTAACGCCTGCTTTTTCGGAAAATTCACCAATAGTGAACAAATTCTTTTCTTTGTAACACATTTTATCACCTCTACCAAAATTATTTTAACACATTACGTAAGGTAAGGGTCAAGAGTTTTTTTTTATTTAATTATAAAATCTTCATATAACTGAGCACATTTCTAATCGAGCAGAATAATATATATTAAACATAAGATAAATGAAACGGTGGATTTAATAATGCTTATGATTATAAGGAGGGTTTAATATGAGTCATAAAAGATGTTGTTGTAGAAGAGAAAGAGACGAATGTTGTGATTTTGGAGGATTCGGAGGATTTGACGGCGGTTGTTCATGGATAATAATTATAATAGTATTAGTATTATTCTGCGGAAACGGAAGAAATTGCTAACAACCTAACTTAGGGAAACGAGAATTCGTTTCCCTTTAAATATTAAGATAAAAAATATAATTTTTGAAATACCTTCAAGTTATTTGTATGAAGGTATTTTTTTTATGGAGATTATTTGACGTGATTAACTTGGCGTAAGTATCCCACTTCTTTATATGAAACTCCTCTTCCTAACGTCAGAGGAGTAAGCAATTTTAAGATCTTGCTTCAAAAAAATATTGACAAATCTGTTCATACTGTATATATTGTATATATACGGTATGAACCATATATACAATTAAGCAACATGAAACTATAAAGGGGAAATAACATATGAAAATTTTAATATCAAATTCTTCAGGGGAACCAATATATGAGCAAATAGTTTCTCAAATTAAAGGCTTGATTATAAGAGGTGAGCTAGAGGAGGAGGATTCCCTTCCATCTATAAGAAACTTGGCTAAAGAACTTCAAATAAGTGTAATAACTACAAAAAGAGCTTATGAAGAACTTGAAGGAGAAGGGTTTATAGAAACAGTACCTGGTAAAGGCAGCTTTGTGGCAGCACAAAATAAAGAGCTTTTAAGGGAGAAAAAGATAAAAATTATTGAAGAAAAACTTAGTAAGGTGGTGGAGGAAAGTAGAACTTTGGGATTAGCATTTGAAGAAGTTAGTGAAATGCTTAAGATATTATTTGAAGAAAGCTAATGTACAGCATAATAAGAATGATTTTGGGAGGTTTTACAAAATGTCAAATATATTAGAAATTAAAAATTTAAGAAAAGAATATGATGATTTTACTTTAAACGACATAAACTTTAATTTGCAAAAAGGTTACATTATGGGATTCATTGGACCAAATGGATCAGGAAAAAGCACCACAATAAAACTAATTATGAATCTTATTAAAAAGAATAGTGGAAACATTAAGGTTTTTGGACTTGACAATGTGGAAGAGGAGAAAACTATAAAAAATAGAATAGGCTTTGTTTATGATGAAAATTATTATTATGAAGAGCTATCAATAGATGCTATGAGAAGAATAATAGCACCTTTTTACTCTAATTGGGATGACAAAGTGTTTAATAAATATTTAAAGGATTTTAATTTAAATCCTAAAAAGAAAATAAAAGATTTATCTAAAGGTATGAAAATGAAGTTTGCGTTAGCTGTGGCGTTATCTCACAGGGCAGAGCTTATTATAATGGATGAGCCCACAGCAGGTCTGGATCCAGTATTTAGAAGAGAAATATTAGATATACTTTATTCTATTATTCAGGATGACAGCAAAAGTATATTTTTTTCTACTCATATAACTACAGATTTAGAAAAAATAGCAGATTATATAACCTTTATAAATGATGGTCAAATAGTATTTTCAGAAACTAAAGATGAAATCATGGGCAATTACGCTATAGTTAAAGGTGGTTTGGATATTTTAAATAATGATACAAAGAAGGAATTTATAAGCATTAAAGAAAATTCTTTTGGATTTGAAGGATTAACCAAGAGTGCATTGAAAATGAAAAAAATGTTTAAGGATAATATAATTATTGAAAAACCGTCATTAGAAGATATAATGGTGTATACAGTTAGGGGGTAGCGTTATGTTCAATTTAATAAAAAAAGATATATTAATTCAAAAAGGCACTTTTAAATTAATGTTAGCGTATATTTTTATTCTCATTATTGTAATGGGACAGATGTCAAGTGATGGTAAATATCTTATATACATTATGACTTTTGTATTTTCTTTTGTAATAACTTCTTTCTTTTATGATGAAAAATATAAAGCACAGTTTATTTTAAATTCACTTCCAATAAAGAGAAGAGATATAGTTTTGTCAAAATATTTATCTGTTTTCATTTATACTATAGCTTCTTTTATTATTATAGGAGGTATAGGAGGCATAATTGCAGTTTTACATTTACCCTTTAATATAGGAATTATTAAATTAAATGTTATAAAAATCTCTTTTATAGCATCCATACTAATGTGTTCAATAAATTTTCCTTTATTATTTAAGTTTGGCTATAGAAAAGGGAAGTTTATATTTACAGTAATTTATTTTGGAATGTTTGGAGTAATTTTAAGTTTATTTGATAAAATAGATGTAGAGCTTCTTAAAATTTATGAATTTATGAATAATAACATGACTATGATTAATTTAATTTCTAGTATTTTAGTAATATTAATATTTATAACTTCAATTATAATTTCAATTTCTATTTATAATAAAAGGGATTTATGTTAGGGGTGAAAAAATGTTTAGTCTTATACTAAAAGATTTTTTAATTTTAAAAAGATATGCTATTATATGCTTGATTGCCCTAGGATCAATGGGTTATGTAGGGTATGTCACTAAAATATTTCCAGGGCTTATATATGTGATTACTATGGTAATGGTAATATACTTTTTAGTGTTGTACAATATTGGATATGATGAAAAAAATAAAAGTTATATAGTTTTAAATAGCTTGCCTATAAATAAAGCTGATGTTGTTATATGCAAATATATATGTATAATAATTTTTACAATAATAACTTGGTTAGCACAGATTTTATTTAGTAAATTTTACTATATTTTTGGCGCAAAGATGGGGATTAGAACTACAAATAGTTGGGATTTAATCATGGCAGTATCTATAATAACTTTATATTTTACTGGTTATTATCCTTTATATTTTAAATTAGGAACTATTAAGCTTAAGGCATTTAATACAATAATGTATTTTTTAATAATTGCATTACCAGCGTTAGTACCTAAATTTGTAAAAACTAGTGGAGGTAAGAATTTTTTATTAAAGCTTTTGGAGTTTAAGAATATAGAGGTGCTTATTCTATTACTTTTATGTATTTCTCTTTGTGTATTTATTATATCTATGGTTATATCTATAAAAATTTATTCTGAAAAAGAGTTTTAGAGAAAAGGTGGTTTTAATAATGAATTTGAAAAATTTACTCAGAGGAGAAAGACTAAGATTAACTGCAGTAACTGAAAAAGATATATCTATTATGGAAGAGTGGTATAGTAATGTTGATTTTTTAAGAATGTATGATATGACTATGGCCTTTCCACAATCGGGAGCTCAGTTAAACGAAATGTTAAATGAAAAAAGAAAATCTAATAATAGCTATATTTTTGCAATAAGAACTTTAGAAGAAAATAAACTTGTGGGAGTTGCAGGTTTTGAGAATATACTTTGGAACAATGGTACTGCAGTAGTTTTTATAGGTATTGGCGATATAGAAAGTAGAAATAAAGGATACGGTAAAGAGGCCATGCAAATGGTTTTGGATTTTGGATTTGGAGAACTTAATCTACATAGAATTCAACTAGATGTATTATCCTATAATAATGCAGCTATCAAACTTTACGAAAAGTTAGGATTTAAAAGAGAAGGTATTTATAGAGAGTTTATACACAGAGATGGAAAAAGATATGATATGTATCTTTATGGACTTCTAAGGCAAGAAGTATAAAAAAATATATGTAAATTTCAAATATCCTATGCTTTTAATATATTAAAAGCATAGGATATTTGAAGTTTAACTTATCATATGTATTATAATAAATTTTTTGCTTTAATTATAGAATTACAGACAATTTTAGAAAATTTATAAACATCATTAAAACTTACTTTTTTATTAAGTAATAGATATTGAAGTTTTTCTGATACACTGCACATAATGCTGCTGTTTCCTATTGAAGGTAGGGTATTACCTATGGCAGCACCTGGATTCATACCACGGTTTTTTAATAATATCATTCCAACATCCTCTTTAAGTGATAAAATGGAATCCACAGCTAAAAGATGCTTCTCCTTTTTTTCTATATGAGGAAGTTTGCTCTTAATATTTAAAGAATTAAGGGGAAAATCTAATGTTCCATATACTCTAATATTTAAATCTTTTTTATTTTCTTCAATAAGGGTACCTGTAAGAGGACCAACTAAATCTTCTATACAATCATTTGTTCCCAAACATATTATAGCTGTATCTTTAGTTATTAAGTTATTATTTATTAATATGTTAGCTATTACATGTTCAGCAGAAGGAGAGGTTAGTTTAACTCTATGTATAATCATAAATATCACCTTTGCATAATAAATATTTAAAACGTAATACTTATGATTCCCTATAATATTTAAGTTATTAGTACTTAGGCAGAGAACTCAAATTTCAAATTTGATGTGAATCGGTTAAGCAGACATACAAAATCTGTGATTTTGATATGGTCGCTTACTCTGTGGGCACTCCTCTGACAATCAGAAGGGGAGTTTCATAATTAAAGTTGGGGCGTTAGCGGTGATAGGCATCGGATAAACAGGATTTGGATAATTATTTCCATTGACATTTTAACATAGAAAATACTTTTTCTTAAACACTATTAAAAGAGTATAAGGAATATTATTGATAATTTGTGAAAAATTCTGAAAATTAAAGGAATATCATGTACTATGAAGAATACTAATAAATCAGACAAAGTTGGGATGGGAGAGATGAGTATGTCAGAAATACTTGTAAATGTTACAAGAGGGCCTTTAGTTGAAAGTTTCCATAGAGGAGATATTGCAGTAGTTAATAGTAAGGGAGAACTTTTATATAATATTGGAGATCCTTACAAAGTTACTTACATGCGATCCGCAGCAAAGCCAATTCAAACTTTAAATGTAATTTTAAATGGAACAGCAGATAGATTTAAATTTACAGATGAGGAGATTTCTATAATGTGTGCTTCACATTATGGTGAGGAATTTCATAGAAAAGTTGTGGAAGGAATAATGAGAAAAATAGGACTTCCTGTAAACAGCCTTTTATGTGGAGCTACTTTATCTTTAAGTGAAGAATATACAAAAGAACTTATATGGAATCATATAGAACTTAAGCCTACTAACACTGATTGTTCAGGAAAGCATGCAGGTATGTTGGCTGTATGTATTCACAAGGGATATGATATAAAAGGATATAATTTATGTGATCATGTTATTCAAAAAGAAATAAAAAAAGTAGTAGCTGAAATGTGTGAAATAGATGAAACTAAAATATTTATAGGAACAGACGGATGTACAGTGCCTGTTTATGGCATGCCTTTGTATAATATGGCATTAGGTTTTGCAAAGCTTGCTAATACAGATAATTTATTATCAAACTATAGGGAAGCTTCAAATAGAGTTTTCAAAGCTATGAATAATGTACCAGAAATGGTCTCTGGTACAAATGGATTTTGTACAGAACTTATAAAAAATACCCATGGCAAACTTATAGGTAAATTTGGAGCAGAAGCAGTTTATTGTATTGGCGTAAAGGGTAAAGATTTAGGCATAGCAATAAAAATAGAGGATGGGAACTGTAGTAGAGCATTATATCCAGCAGTTATACAATGCCTTGAAGAGTTAAATGTATTGGATGAAGAGGAAAAACAAGCCTTAAATAAATTTAAAATAATAAAGAATTTAAACAATATAAAACAGTGTGTTGGAGAAATAAAACCAGTTTTTCATTTGATGAAAAAATGTTGACTTTAATTTTAACATATGGTAAATTAATGCTGTAAACATTAATAACTTAATATGAATTAAGGGGAGTCCATTATATGGGCTGAGAGTGGAATGTTATTCCTTACCCTCATAACCTGATTTGTGTAATGCCAACGTAGGGAGAAAATGTATGAACTTTAATCACAAATTCTCTATGAATTTGTGATTTTTTATTTTAAGTTTATATGTAATTTATCAAGTATTAATTTACTGATTTATGAGGGAAGCAGAGAGAGTACTCTTTTGCTTCCTTTTGTTTTTTTATAATTTTTCAGTTGAAGCTTATAAGTTTTGTAAAAGGAGGTGTAACTAATGATCGTAAATGGACAAGATGTAAAATTGTCTGAAAATATTACTGTTTCAGAAATGTTAAACACTTTAAATGTTGATGCAGAAAAAGTAGTAGTAGAAGTTGATATGGAAATAATAGACAAGGATCAATATGAATCAAAAAAATTAAGTAAAGATTCTAAAGTTGAGATAATACGCTTTGTTGGAGGTGGCTAGAGGGCAGAGAATAGACTACAGAGGATGGTGATAACTGAGAATGAAAGTGTTTGTAAATGAAAAAATATATGATGTTAATGAAGGTGCTACAGTTTTTAAATTGAGGGATATAGTAAAAAACAATGCTGATATAGTTATATATAATGGTTTTGTAATAAAAGAGGATTACAGTGTTAAAGAAAATGACAAAATTGTATTTATAAAAAGAGGAGAAATGCCAAAGAATCAAGATATGGAGGCACTTCTTATGGCAAGGCATACGCCTTTAGTACATTCTAAAATTAAACAATGTACTGTAGGTGTGGCAGGGCTTGGAGGATTAGGATCTAATGTAGCAGTAGCACTTGCAAGAACAGGTGTAGGAAAGCTCATATTAACAGATTTTGATGTGGTTGAGCCAAGTAATTTAAATAGACAGCAGTATTTTATAAAACACATTGGAATGAAAAAAACAGAAGCAATAGAGGAAATTATAAAAAACTGCAATCCTTTTGTGAAAATAGAAAAAAGAAATGTATTTTTAGACCAAAGTAATATTGAACATGTCTTCAAAAACGCAGATATAATAGTTGAGGCATTTGATAATGCTGAATCTAAAGCTTTAATTGTAAATTTAGTTCTTACTAAAATGAAAGAAAAGAAAATAGTAGCTGCTTCTGGTATGGCAGGCTATTTTGAAAGCAATACTATTATTACTAGAAAAATAAGGGATAACTTTTATATGGTAGGCGATGGTGAAAGTGAGGCAAAACCTGGCTTGGGACTTATGTCGCCTAGAGTAGCCATAGCCGCTAATCATCAGGCTAATGCTGTTTTAAGAATTATACTTGGTGAAATGTAGACTTTAGTATAGCAGCATAAAAAAGTGTAAGGCATATGAAAGAAAATAATAAGTCAAAGATGCGGTAGAATGACTATTTATTTTTGAATGTGCCTAAGTAGAATTAAAAAAATTGGAGGATTTTATTATGGATAAATTAATAATAGGTGGAAACGAGCTTAGTAGTAGATTGTTTGTTGGAACAGGAAAATATTCATCTAATGAACTTATACCGAAAATTTTAGAAGTTTCAAAATCACAGGTTATTACAGTAGCTTTAAGAAGAGCTGATTTAAACTCAAAAGAAGGAGATATACTTAATTTTATAAATAAAGATTCAATTCTTTTACCTAATACTTCAGGGGCAAGAAATGCAGAGGAGGCAGTAAGACTTGCCAAAATAGGAAGAGCAGCAGGCTGTGGAAATTGGATTAAAATAGAGGTTGTTTCAGATAATAAATATTTGCTTCCAGATAATTTTGAAACTATAAGAGCCACAGAAATCTTAGCTAAAGAAGGATTTATAGTACTTCCATACATGAATCCAGATTTAATGGACGCCAGAAGGTTAGTGGATGCAGGAGCAGCAGCTGTTATGCCATTAGGTGCTCCAATAGGTACAAATAGAGGAATAAGGACTAAAGAGATGATTAAAATTTTAATTGAAGAGATAGAAATACCTATAGTAGTAGATGCGGGTATAGGAAAACCATCAGAAGCGGCAGAGGCTATGGAAATGGGCGCAGATGCAGTACTTGTAAATACAGCTATAGCTACAGCAGGAGACCCTATACTAATGGCAGAAGCATTTTCAATGGCTGTACAAGCAGGAAGAAAAGCATATTTATCAAAATTAGGAACAGAAAGCAATCTAGCTAAGGCTTCATCACCATTAACTGGATTTTTAAGATAGGGAGTGTAAAAAATGAGCTTTTATGAACAAATAAAAAAATATGAAAATTTTGATTTTGAAGGGTTTTGGGACAAAGTTACAGAAGTCCAAATACAAACAGCATTATCAAAGGAAAGAATAGATGAAAAAGATTTTTTAGCATTACTTTCTCCAAAAGCAGAAGGATTTTTAGAAAATATGGCGCAAAAAGCGCATGAAATTTCTTTGGGAAATTTTGGAAAAACAATAGTGCTCTATACACCAATGTATCTGGCAAATTACTGTGTAAATAAGTGTGCTTACTGTGGGTATAACGTAGAAAATAATATAGATAGAAAAAAACTTACCTTCGAGGAAGTAGAAAATGAAGCAAAAGCCATAGCAGCTACTGGTCTTAAGCATATTATAATTTTAACAGGTGAGTCTGAATATCATACACCTGTATCTTATATAAAAGAGTGTGTAAAAATAATTAAAAAATATTTTGACTCTATATGTATAGAAATATATCCACTAAAAGAGGAGCAATATGCAGAGCTTATAGATGCTGGAGTAGATAGCCTTACTATATATCAAGAAACCTATGATGAAAAGGTTTATGATAAAGTACATTTGAGTGGACCTAAGAAGAATTACATATATAGATTGGAAACTCCAGAAAGAGCTGCAAAGGCTAAAATTCACTCATTAAGCATAGGAGCATTGCTTGGATTGTCTAAATGGAGAAATGATGCGTTTTTCACAGGACTCCATGGAGCATATATACAAAATAACTATCCAGAGGTGGAACTTACTTTATCACCTCCACGTATAAGACCTCATGCAGGAAGTTTTACAGATGTGCAGGAGGTAACAGATAAAAACTTAGTTCAAGCTATGTTAGTTTATAAAATATTCATTCAAAGGGCTGGAATAAATGTGAGTACAAGAGAAAGAGCAGAATTTAGAGATAATTTAATGCCTCTTGGAATTGTAAAAATATCTGCTGGAGTTTCTACAGAAGTGGGAGGACACTGTGTTGAAAATAAGGGAGAAGAACAATTTCAGATTGCAGATGGAAGAAGTGTGGAACAAATGAAAGAAGCTATAAAATCAAAGGGATATAATCCAGTTTTTAAGGATTGGCAGCAATTTTAGATAAAAGCGGAGGTTTTCAATTTGTTTTACTTAAAAGGAAATAAGAAGGTATATGTTATTACAAATAGGCATCTAATAAAACAAGGAAATCTTTATGAGGTAATAGATAAATGTGGGGCTAAAGGTGCAGATGGTGTTATATTAAGAGAAAAGGACTTACAATACAAAGATTTAAAACAGATAGCAAAAAAAATAAAATATATAACAGATAAGTATAAGATACCATTAATTATTAATGGTAATCTTGATGCAGCAGTAGATATAAATGCCAATGGATTTCATACAGGATTAGAAAGTTTTAGAAAACTTGTGTTGGAAGAAAAACTTTTAGAAAAAGTAAAGCTAATTAATGATAATTATGAATTTAGATTAGGAGTTTCCATACATAGTGTAGAAGAAGCAGTAGAGGCGGAAAAGCTTGGCGCAAATTATATATTAGCAGGACATGTATTTGAAACAGACTGCAAAAAAGGATTAAAGGGAAGAGGAATAAGGTTTATAGAAGATATATGTTCAACAGTTAATATACCTGTAATAGCTATAGGTGGGATAAATCAGTTTAATATACTAAAAGTTATTGATACAAAAGTTTTAGGGGTAGCAATAATGTCTAGTGCTATGGAAATGAAATAAACAGTGATATACGTATATAACATTTTTGAGGTATTGGTACCTTGAATTAGACTAATAACTAATTAAAAGTGAAGTTCAATGGACAGTGATTTTTACTGCATAAATTCTCAGGGTATTTCCCTGGGAATTTTTTAAAGACATATGGTAGCTCCTTTCATTTCTTATAGTTGGTACTTATGATAACAAACGATTCAATTAAATCCCAATATCCTTTTATTTATATTATAAACTATGTGTTGACCATAAATGTATATGGTTCACTTTTACTCTAAGTAAGGGTTTTAGCTCTTTTAGCTCTATGTTCATCTATGTCAAATAAAACAATACAAAAAATTAACACCACTGCTGCTGCCCATATTGATTTAACTCCAATAGATAATGTGAGTAGTCCACCTAAAAAAGCTCCAAACAAAAATGAGAATATGATTGCTAAGTAACGAATGGATCGTATAGCTGCTTTAGCATCTTTTTCTGTAAAAGCAATGTAAGCTGCATAGGAAGCTGAACGTAAATTACCAGTAGACATAGTAGTACTATAGGGAGAATCAACTAGCTTTCTAAATGAAGAAATTTGTAGCGAAGAAACAAATGAAATTGCAACAGTAACAAATATATCTGGAATATTAATTGGTATAAAGCCTACTATAAAAAGAATTAATATCTCAAGCATCAAAATAGCACGTGCTGAATCTTGTATAAAAGGGAATGGCGATTTTTTTTTAATCCATTCAGAAATTATTACCCCTAATATAAATGCTAAAATAGGAGGAATAGGTATAAGAGCTTGTATCCAATTTCCCTTTGAAGCTTCAACGGCTAGTAATACTATATTTCCTGTTTGCGCATTAGCAAAAACACCACCTCTTTCTATAAAGGTGTAAGAATCCAAAAATCCTCCAACTATTGCAAGCATTATCCCTAGGTGAACGGATTCGCAAGTAACGTTGTTTAGACGTATATTTATTTTATTTTTGTGAAGTGTGCCTATATACTTAGTAAGCAAAATTAAAATAACCCCTTTCTATAAAAAATGTAGTTTTACAAGTTAATTGGTATTGAATTAATAATAATTTATTATACTGCTAATTTGAGGATATGTATAATAATATTAAGTATATATGATGAAAAATACATTAAATTTGCTGTAATTAAACTCCACCTGAACCTAATAATTATTTGATATAAAAGATGAACTTGTTTCATAGATAGAATACAGAGTATAATTACATTAAGCTTTAACATAAGGTATCTTTAAAAAAATAACAAGTCAAAGATGCTTAAGAAAGGGCGGCGTATAAAATATGAATGAATGCATATTTTGTAACTATAATCCATCAGAAATATTAGCTGAAAATAAATTATCATTTGATATATATGGAAAATTTCCAGTAAATGAAGGATGTGCTTTAATAATACCAATAGTAATAAGTAATTTTTAAAATTAATAGAGGTGAATTATTATTTATGATTGAAGTAAGTAATTTCAAAAAAATAATAGATAGATCTCATAAAAGATGCAGTAAACACGGCATTACTAGAGAAAGGGTATTTCCGATAAAAACATTAAATAAATTGGAACTTCATAAGGTTTTAGAAGAAAACAGTGAATTAATAAAGATATCTATCCCTTTTATGGAAATACTATATGATTTTTTAAGAGGGTCAGGATTTTCATTATATCTTACAGACAGTGCAGGCTTTATTCTTACTATAATAGGAGACGAAGAAATAATAAAAGACATGGGTAAATCAGGAATCATAGAAGGTGCAGATATGAGTGAAGAGAGTACTGCGACAAATGCAATTGGTACATCAATTTATGAGGACTGTTCAGTGCAAACTTCTGGAGAAGACCATTATATAAAAGCATATCACTCTCTTACATGTTCAGCAGCGGTTATTCACAATGAGCAAAGAGATATTATAGGATGTTTAAATTTAACAGGAAAATGTCAATTGGCTCATCCGCACACTTTAGGACTTGTAGTGGCTGCAGTAAAATCTATTGAAAATCAATTAAAGATAGATAAAACTCAAAATGAGCTATTTAATGCTTATCAATATTTAAATAAAGTAATGGATTCAATTAACTCAGGAATCTTTGCACTAGATATGGATGGAGTGGTAAAAGCTATAAATAAAAGTGCTTGTAAAATGCTGTATATAAAAGAAGAAGTAATAAATAAAAAAGCAGATAAAGTATTACATAATTGGGAATATATACTCAAAGAAATTACTGATGGGAAAGTTTATGAGGATAAGGAAGTAATTTATACCCATGAAGATAAAAAGAAAACATTCAGCTTAAATGCTTATCCAATAAAAAATAAAAGTGGAGATATAATAGGCATAGTTGCCATTTTTAATGATATTCAAAATGTTTATAATTTGGTTAATAAATATACTGGTAAAAATGCTACATATACTTTTGAAGATATAGTGGGTAGCAGTGAAAAAATTACAAAATTAAAACAACAGGCAAAAAGTATTGCTAACAGTCCATCTACAGTACTTATTCAAGGTGAAAGTGGAACAGGAAAAGAACTTATAGCACAAGCAATTCATAATAACAGCTCAAGGAAGGATAAAAGCTTTATTGCAATCAATTGTGGAGCAATACCAAAGAGCTTAATAGAAAGTGAGCTTTTTGGATATGAACAGGGAGCTTTTACAGGGGCAAAACGTGGTGGTCAACCAGGAAAATTTGAACTTGCCAGTGGTGGTACTCTATTTTTAGATGAAATTGGTGAAATGCCCCTTGATGTGCAGGTATATCTTTTAAGAGTATTGCAAACTTCGTGCTTTTACAGAGTGGGTGGAAGTAAAAATATAAATGTAGACGTAAGGATTATTGCAGCTACAAATAAAAATTTAAAAGAAAAAGTGGAAAAAGGAAATTTCAGAGAAGATTTGTATTATAGATTAAGTGTAATTCCACTCAATGTACCATCACTTAGAGAAAGAGAAGGGGACATAGAGATTTTAATACAGTATTTTTTAAAAGCAAAGGCAATTAAATTGGGAAAATCAATACCAAAAATAAGGGATGATATTTATGAAAGTCTGATAAATTATACCTGGCCAGGAAATGTTAGAGAAATAGAAAATTGTATTGAAAATATAGTTAATATGGATGGTAATACTTCCTTCATCTTTGAAAATGATCTTTTATTAAAAAAAGAAAAAAATATTTCAATTGAGGGTTTTCATTATAATATGTGCACTTTGGAACAGTGGGATAAAATAGCCATAGAAAATTGTATAAAAAAATGTGAGGGAAATATTACTAAAGCCTCTAAAATACTAGGAATAAATAGAAGTACTATTTATTCAAAGATGAAAAAACAAAATATTTAAAAGAATTATTATTTATCAGAAAATAATTCTTTTAAATGTTAAAGTTATAACAATAACTAAAATTAAAAACCGTATAAAATAACAACAGTGTTGATAAATGCAACAATGATTTAATAAAAAACGTTGGATTTATCAACACTTTTATTTTTACTTTAATAAATATTTAGAAAAAGCTAGTAAATTCAATATGTGTTAAATAAAAAATATATTGGCATTATTATTGCTTATAACAATAGTATACAAATAATGCATATGCATTGTTAAAAAATAGTTTTAATATCTAAATTATTAATGAATTGAAAGCTATATTAATGAAAATACATTAACTTAGTTAATAATTAAACTGAATTTAGAATGAAACTATTAAAAATACTAAAGATAGTAGGAGGTTTTTAATTATGAAAGGTTTTGCAATGTTAAGTATTAATAATTTAGGATGGATTGAAAAGGAGAAACCAACTGCAGGTCCATATGATGCAATTGTTCGACCATTAGCATTATCTCCATGTACATCTGATATACATACTGTATTTGAAGGAGCAATTGGAGACAGACATAATATGATTTTAGGACATGAGGCTGTTGGTGTAATTGATGAAGTTGGTAGTGAAGTAAAGGATTTTAAAGTAGGAGATAGAGTAATTGTTCCTGCAATAACTCCTGACTGGAGATCATTAGAAGTTCAAGCAGGATTTCAACAACATTCTAATGGAATGCTCGCTGGATGGAAATTTTCAAACTTTAAAGATGGTGTTTTTGCGGAGTATTTCCATGTAAATGATGCAGATATGAATTTAGCACTTTTACCAGATGAAATATCTTTAGAAAGTGCTGTTATGATAACAGATATGATGACTACTGGTTTCCACGGTGCAGAATTAGCAGATATACAGTTAGGTTCAAGTGTTGCTGTAATAGGAATTGGGGCAGTTGGTTTAATGGCAATAGCTGGCTCAAAATTGCGCGGCGCAGGAAGAATATTGGCAGTAGGAACCAGACCTGTCTGTGTTGAAGCTGCTAAATTTTATGGAGCAACAGATATAATTAGTTACAAAAATGGTAGTATTTCAAAACAAATTATGGATTTAACTAATGGAAAAGGTGTTGATCGTGTAATTTTAGCAGGAGGTACTACAGAAACCTTAATAGAAGCTGTAACCGTTGTGAAACCTGGTGGAGTTGTTTCAAATGTTAATTATCATGGCAAGGGAGATTTCCTTCCAATACCTCGTGCTGAGTGGGGATGTGGAATGGCACATAAAAAAATAGTTGGAGGTCTATGTCCTGGAGGACGTCTTAGGATGGAAATGCTAATTGACTTAGTAAAATACAATCGTGTGGATCTAAGCAAATTAGTTACACATGTGTATAATGGCATTGACAAAGTTGAAGAAGCACTTATGATAATGAGGGAAAAACCAAGAGATTTAATAAAACCAGTAGTAATTATAGACAAGTAGAATAAAGAATTTTAATTTTTAGTCCCTATGTTTTGAACATAGGGACTAAATTTATGCCATGATATTAATTAAATTTTGCATGATGAGATGCAAGAGGCAAAGTAAAAATTAATTGCAGTATGGCTACTTAAGGTTGAGAAAAGTTTTTCAAAAAGTAATTTTTAAACCGATTCTATATAGAATACATATTTCCAAAAATGGAATCATGGGTAATATGGGTTTAAAAATTCCAGATAAAGGAGTATAATTAAATGTATAGCCTCATAAGGGGTATAATAAATATATAGAAAATTATTGGAAAAGATTAAGGAGCGTGTAAAATGAAATTGAATATAAATGATAAATGTTGGTGCGGAAGTGGGTTGAAATATAAAAGGTGCCACAGGGAATTTGATGAGAAATTAAGAAGCTTAGAATTACAAGGATATGAAGTGCCTTCAAGAGATATTATTAAGAATAAGGTACAAATTGAAGGAATAAGAAAAAGTGCTAGAATTAACAATGGTGCTTTAGATTTAGTTGCTAAGAATATTAAAGAAGGTATGAGTACAGAAGAAATTGACAAATTAGTTCATGATTACACAGTGGCTGAAGGTGGAATACCAGCTCCACTTAATTATGAAGGGTTCCCAAAGAGTGTATGTACATCAATTAATGAGGAGATATGTCACGGAATACCAAGTGAAGATATAATCCTTAGAAATGGAGATATTATAAATGTAGATGTATCTACTATACTTGACGGATACTACTCAGATGCATCAAGAATGTTTATTATTGGTGATGCAAGTGAAGAAGCTAAAAAATTAGTTAAAGTGACTAAGGAATGCTTATATAAGGGAATAGAAGCAGTTAAACCATGGGGATTTTTAGGTGATATAGGAGCTGTTATACAAGAGTATGCAGAAGGCAACGGATATTCTGTAGTTAAGGATTTTGGAGGCCATGGGGTTGGAATTAAGTTTCATGAGGATCCATTTGTTCCTCATCATGGAAAAAGAGGAGAAGGAATGATTTTAGCACCAGGTATGGTATTTACCATTGAACCTATGATAAATGAAGGTAGCTATGAATTATTTGTAGATGAGGATAACGATTGGACAGCAGTTACAGTAGATGGATCTCGTTCAGCACAATGGGAAAATACAGTTCTAGTAACTGAAACTGGATTGGAAATAATAGCAAAATAATTAAAAATTTAATGACCTAGTTTAGGATATGTTATTCTAAACTAGGTCATTAAATTTTTAATTGTTAATATGATTTTTACGCAATTTTTGATGCGTCATCTTTAGAACTTGGCCAGCATTCTGCATTTTCTAAACCAGGTATACTATCCTTGTAAAATACAGGGTCTTTTCCTTGCTTTTTTTGTTTCATGTAGTCGTCTAAAGCAGCAAAAGCAAATTTTCCAAGCATTGTAATAGCAATTAAATTTGTAATGGCCATAAGTCCCATAAATAAATCTGCCATATCCCAAACTATTTGAATCTTTGCTACTGAACCAAAAACTACCATTGAAACTACAGCTATTCTATATATAAAAACCCAGATTTTGTTTTTATTTATAAATTCTATGTTTGTTTCACCGTAATAATAGTTTCCAATTATAGAGCTAAATGCAAAAAGAAAAATACATAAAGCTATAAAGTTGTTACCCCAAGCACCAACATGATGACTTAAAGCTATTTGAGTAAGCTGAATTCCTTCTAAGTTTTTATCTGTATAAGCTCCAGACAAAAGAACTATAAATGCAGTAGCACTACAGATTAAGAGCGTGTCTGTAAACACACCTAAAGTCTGGATGAGACCTTGCTTTACTGGATGGGTTACTTCAGCGGTAGCAGCTGCATTAGGCGCACTTCCCATACCGGCTTCATTAGAAAAAAGGCCTCTTTTTATTCCCATCATAAGTGCAGCACCAACTCCTCCGCCTAGGGTTTGTTTTATACCAAAAGCATTTTCAAAAATAAGTGCAAACATAGCAGGAATTTGGTCAAAATTCTTACTTATTACAAATAGTGCTACTAACACATAACTAATAGCCATTATAGGAACTATAACTTCAACAGCTTGAGCAATTCTTTTTACTCCGCCGAAAATAATAACTGCTGTAAAAAATGCTAGAACTAATCCAACTAAAGTTGTATTAAATCCAAAAGCTTGTTTCATCGCTAATGAAATAGTATTAGCTTGTACAGAATTGAAAACAAGACCAAAACATAAAGTTATAAGTATGGAGAAAAATACACCCATCCATCTTTTATTTAAAGCCTTTTCCATATAATAGGCAGGGCCACCTCTATAACTATGATTATCCTTAACCTTGTATATCTGAGCTAATGTGCTTTCTACAAAGCTAGAGGCACTTCCAATTAATGCTATAACCCACATCCAAAAAATTGCACCAGGTCCACCTAAGGATATAGCTATAGCTACACCAGCTAAGTTTCCTCTTCCAACCCTTGCCGCAGTACTTATACAAAATGCTTGGCAAGAAGAAACACCTTTATTTTCTTTTCAAGTTATTGATTTTCCAGCACCTTCACCTAAAAGTTTAAACATATGTCCAAATAGTGTAAATTGAACAAATTTTGTTTTTATTGTAAAATAAAGTCCTATAGAAATTAATAAAATTATAAGTACATAAGACCAAAGTATATTGTTGGTTATAGATAGAAAACTTTCTAAAAATTCAAACATAAAATCTCTCCTTTAATTGTGCAAATGTTTTTAATAACAGATAAGATTGTAACAAAAAAACAAGATTATATCAATTTTTTTTATAATCACAATTTTAAAATTTTATTTTCCGTAGTATATATAATAATAAAAACATCATAAAAGACATGCTAACTAATATTAAGTTTTTATATTTACT
>CAZKOJ010000074.1:0-20597 GCA_964554365.1 uncultured Clostridium sp.
CATTAGAATTATGAGCTGTTATTGAAATTATAACGTTCTCTCTTAATCTTTCATTTTCAACCCATTGACCTTGAGATAATACCTTATCCATTCCAGGTTCTGTAATTAAATCCACATAATCCACACCAAAGTTTTCTTTAAACCATCTTATTACAGGAATTTGAGTCCTACCATCGATACAGTTTAGAGCAGTTCCAAATCTTTTTTCCATTGCACACCCTCAATTATTTTTTACTAATAGAATATGAAGGTATTACAAATTCTGTGATTAGTTAATCCTTATTGCCATATAACTACTTTTCATAAGACAGAGTTCTTAGTTTCAGGTAAGCTTAATCTAGTACAATGAAAAACTGGGAATTGATAGGTAATTATTAGTATAATATAGTATAATTATATTTGGGTAATGGAAATTTACGAATTAAAGTTTAAGAAAAAACAATCATATATTATTTGTGGGATAGTTTGGATTATTGTTGGTTTATTTTGGACAATAAAGTCATACTGTAATGTTGAGACTAATGAAAAAGATTTAAGTGAAGAACAAATTAAAGCATTTATGGATACGATTAATGCAAAATGAAATTGGAATGTAGCAGATTTTCAAAAGTGATTTAATACACAATCTTCATAAAAAGCGTCTCAACAGTAAGATAATACATAGCAATTATACAAAATAATTTAGATGTTTGAAGGAGAATTATCTTATGAAAGCAGAATTGTATGAAAGAATATTAGGAACCGAATTGAAATATGTTAAATGTTTTTCAGATTATATTGAAGAGTATAAGAGTATAAGATTTAAAGATGGCAAACTGGTTGATATGTACATGCATAATTTCATTTTTTTGAAAGAATTGATGGAGAAGGATGAATTAAGGATTTTTATTGAAAAGAAACTTGAAGAAGTGCAGAGAGAGAATAAGGACTATCTGCATATTATGATAGATTATGGTATTAAATGGCATGATTTAAAGGATATGATTCCTGAGCCAGAGATTACAGAATACTGCTTCATGGCTTCTGCACCGAAAGGTTTTAATAAATTGAAAGTAAAAGATGACTGCTTTGTTCTAAAGGCAAATACTCTTGAAATACTAAGTGATGGAAGTTTAGCAGATATACAAGCCAATAAATCTGCTATGGGAGAAGAGTTTGCTAGAAAAAGAATCAAAAGAAAGATAGAAGTGTACAAGAACAATCCTAATTTGAATCTTTATGTATGTTACAAAGGAAAGGAGCCTATAGGTAAATGCGAACTTTTCATAGAGGATGGCATTGCAAAGATTGAGGATTTTGATATAGTTGAGGAATATCAGAAGCAAGGATATGGTACTTCGATGCTGCATAAATTGCTAGAGGAATCTCTCTGTGCAAAGGTTGACATAAGCTACTTAATAACAGATCATTTTGATACTGCCAGGGATATGTACAGAAAATGTGGTTTCTCCACATGCGGGATTAAGACATCAATCTTATTCAAGCATACGGGAGTCCCCAGATTGCTATAACTTTAAATGATAATTGTATATTTGTGAGTAAAAATAGAGTAGCGAGGCAGTTGTAAACAAAGTGCTTAAATCTTTATTTGTTAATAATTAAAAATTAGAGTCATCATAAAACACTTAATTTTTTGTCCAACTTACATTTCACAAGCTACTAAATCAGTAGATTTATTTTTCAAGATAGGGAAGAAAACTTCAACTATAAAAATTAGAAATCCGAAATCAAGAAGATTTTTTGTTTATCTCCTGTTACAATTAAGAAGTAAATAAAAGATGCCTTAATAAAACTCAATTTTAGACAGGAGGAAATATATTATGACAAAAACATATTTTAATCCAGGTTGTGCTTTAAGTATATATAAGCCTGAAATAGAAAATAAAATTTTAAAGTTTTTGAGTGAAAACTACGGGGAGGTTGCATTGCATAAAATATGCTGTCAACATGATCCCCAACTTGAAGCAGGCTCATTGATTATCAATGTATGTGCTGGCTGTGACAGGCGTTTCAGGAGCTTATACGAGGGCATATCAACAATCTCTTTATGGGAAGTACTTGATGGATTGGATGCATTTCAATATCCTGATTATAAAGGCTTGAAGTTGTCGGTACACGATGCCTGTCCTGTGCGTGAAAAGCCACAAGTGCATAAGGCTGTACGCAATCTGCTCAAAAAAATGAACATTGATGTTGTGGAAACAAAGTTTTCTGGCACGAATTCAATATGCTGCGGAGATGATTTTTATCCTAAGCTACCAATTGAAAAGGTTCACCAAAAAATGAAGGAACGAGCAGATTTGATGCCTTGCAACGAGGTTTGTGTATATTGTGTTTCTTGTATCAAATCAATGTATATTGGCGGAAAAACACCTAGACATTTGATTGATCTCCTAATGTGCGAAACAACTGAACCACAGATATACGATACTGTGCAGTGGCACGAACAATTACAAGACTATATTGATAAGCATTAAGGCATAATCGCTATGACCAATGAAGAAAAATGGAAGGCTGTTATTGAAAACAACGTCGACAGCGACGGTAAGTTCTTTTACGCAGTCCGAACTACAAAAGTTTTTTGCAGACCATCTTGCAAATCAAAAGCGCCGCTTAGAAGCAATGTGAATTTTTTTGATAACAAACAACAAGCAATGGATGCAGGCTATCGCCCCTGCAAAAGATGCCGACCTGACCTTCTTGAGTTTTGTCCATCAGAAAAACTGACACAAAACGCCAAGGATGTAATCGATAAATATTTTGCTGATACAGATGAGCTTAAAAAGCAAATTCAAAAGCTTGATGTGAATAAAAGTTATCTGAATAAACTGTTTTTACAGGCTTATGGCAAGACAATAGCTGAATACCTGCGTTTTATTCGGATAAGAAAAGCCAAAATCATGTTGCTTGAAGGAGCAACGGTTACTGAAAGTGCTTTTGAGTGTGGATTTGAAAGTATGTCTGCCTTTTATTCAAACTTTAAAAAAGAAACAGGTTACCCCCCAAAAAGTTTTTATCGTAATAACGTAAAATAATTAACAGTTCATAATGGATTAAGACATCAATCTTATTCAAGCTCGAGAAACATTAAAAATTCAAGATATTTATAGACTAAAAGTGGGAGCTATTAACAACAACTTCCATTTTTTTATCATGTACACTTCTTTTTAGTCCTCATATTGTCAACAATATAAGGACAAACCCAATTCAAAATAAAGAGGAGTATTAACATGTCAAAATTAAGAAAACAAATAAAAAAGAATATCAAAATAATCCTATTTGATTAAATTTCATTATATAGTAAAATTAGTTAAGACATAGTTGCAGTATATTGCAAAATATTATTAAGAAGGAATAGAGGAATTTTATGGGTAAGAATTTAGATTTTATACTAAGAAGCATTATTATTTATATTATTTTAGGATTTTCATTTTGTACTGCAAATGAAATGGCTGTAAAGTATGTTTATTGGGGGAATGTAATAGTAGTTATGGGTTTCATATGCGTATTCGATAGGTTAATTGCGTATGATAAACAAAAAAATATAAAAATCTTTAAGCATATAAATATAGCGTACTTGTTTCCTTTTATAACATTTGTCACAATTTTATTATATGATTTATTTCATAATCTTCTTATTTAGTGTCACAGTGGTAATTTATTGTGTCAATAATTTTTATTTTTGTATGGTGTAAATAGATACGAAATACTTTGTTTCTATAGATAAAACTAACAACTATTAAAGAAAAGGGGTCAGAAAAAATGAATAGTCTAATTAAGGATTTATTAGATGATAACAGAATTAAGGTACCAAAGCATATTGCTATAGTTTGTGATGGAAATGGTAGATGGGCTAAAAGGAAAGGTTTTCCTCGAACTTTTGGTCATAAAGTGGGTACAAAGCCAATTGAAAATATTACCAGAGATTGCTCTGAATTAGGGGTTGAAGTACTCACTTTCTATGTTTTTTCTACTGAGAATTGGAGTCGTTCTGATGAAGAGGTAAATTTCTTAATGAAGATTTTTGTGGAATTCTTTATAAAATTACGCAATGAAGCTGGAGAAAATATTAGAGTAAAACATATTGGTATTACAGATAATCTTTCTTCTGAATTAATAGGTGAAATTAAAAAGACAGAAAACTCAACAGAAAATAATTTAGGTATGATATTGAATATTGCATTAAATTACGGAAGTCGCTCAGAAATAATAAATGCTGCAAAAAACATAATGCATGATATAAATGTTGAAAATTTTAATGTTGATAAAATAAACGAGGATTTAGTTAGCAAGTACATGTTTACTTCAGGATTGCCTGATGTTGACTTAATTATTAGAACAAGTGGGGAAATGAGGATAAGTAATTTCTTGTTATGGCAGTCTGCAAAAGCGAAGTTATGGTTTACAAATGACTTTTGGCCAGATTTTAAATATGACCATTTGAAAGAAGCAATTAAACATTATAATGGAATAGATTCGTAATTTTCTTATTAAACATCATAAGTAATAAAATTTGTGGCGTTTTTATTTGTGACACAACAGACAAATATGTAAATTTGTTTAGAAAGGATGTATTAATCATTTGAATCATATTTCGTTAAATTTGCTTCAGGTGCTAGACTTGAACTGATGCAGATGCCAATAATTCCATTGAATTTAAATGATACAGTTAATCAATATATTGGCTTAATACATATTGCTGTTGCAGTTGGAAGTATAGAAAAAGTTAACAGCATTACAGATGAATTAATGAAATCAGGTTATACAGTAGTCAGTGAACCACGTTATACAGGAGATGGCTACTATGAAAGTTGCATATTAGACCCTGATGGAAACAGATTAGAGATAACAGTATAAAGTCGATAGTGCATAATATTCTTAAATTCAGTATTATTTCAACTTTTTACTGCAATATGGAGGTAATATAAAATGATAATTGATGGACATGCTCATTCCTGTGGCAACTTTTTTACAGCACAAGGAATTGTAGATACTTTAGATAAGCTTAATGTAGATAAAGTAGTACTTTGTCCAGGACAAATAAATGATGAAAAAAATCAGGGCATTCCTAACATAGCTGCTTTTTTAAAAAATACTGATATTATGTATTTTACAAATAAAATTATTCGTAAAGTAACTAAAAACAATACTGCGGTAAATAATTTAGATAAGCGAAATGAATATGTATATAAACTACTACAAAAACTTCCTAAAAGAATTATACAGTTTTATTGGGCTGATCCTAATAAAGAAAATATTATTGATGATTTAGAAAAAAAATATGAAGAATGGAACTATAGTGGCATTAAATTACACCAATGTTCAGAACAGTTTTCTTCAGTTCACTATAAGATGCATCAAATTGCAGATTTTGCTAAGTATAAAGGAATTCCTATTTTCATTCACTTATATTCAAATAAAGATGTAGTAGACATGATTAAATTAATAAGTGATCATCCGGATACCACTTTTATTATTGCCCATTTAATAGGCATGGAATTATTTGAAAAAAATCAAAAGAATTTTGATAATATTTATTTTGAAATATCACCTGCACCGCTAATTTCTGATAATAGGATACAATGTGCAATAAATAAATTTGGAAGTGATCATATTATTTTAGGTTCTGACACACCTTATGGAAAGGATAACTTAAAGTTGAATATACAAAGAGTAGAAAGGTTGAAAATATCAGATAGAGAAAAAGAACAAATATTGGGTATAAACATGCAAAGAATATTAAATATTTAGCATAATAAATGATAATGAAACTAGGAGTAAGTATACAGTTCATCCTAAAGAATATCAGAATAATCCTATTTGATTATATAGTAAAATTAGTTATGACATAGTTATTAGATTATGCGAAGGTTATTTATATAACAGATACTACATATTTTAATATATCTTAGAACGAAATATTAAAAAAGTGATTGGGGGTAAATATTGAGTAATGCATATAATTATTATGTTAATAAATTGAAAGCATACAAATATTTAATTGAAGAACAAAACAAATCAGTAACGATTATAGGATATTTAAGACTTTTTACTTTAATAATTGGTTTAAGCGTTACATTTTATACTTTTAGTATTAAGAGCTATTACATAAGTATAGGAATTCTTATTGTTTCACTGGCTATTTTTATTTATTTAGTTATTGAGTATGATAAGGAAATTAAGAAAAGAAAATATTCAATAGCGTTAAAAGAGATAAATGAAAAAGCACTAAAGCGATTAAATGGTCAATGGAAAAACTTTGAGGATGATGGTAGTGAATTTAAAGATGAACAGCATAGTTACTCGAAAGATTTAGATATATTTGGGGCAAACTCATTATTTCAGTGGATTAATAGTAGTAAAACATTTATGGGGAGGCAAATATTAAAAAATAGACTTATAGACACATTAAGAACTTCTTTCGATATAAAAATGACACAGCAATCATTGAATGAATTAGCCATGAATTTAGAATGGAGACAACTATTTGAAGCAGAAGGCATGGTCATTTCTAATCAATGTATCAATCCCAAAGAGTTATATGAATGGGTAAAGGATAGAAATGAATTGTATACTAAGCCCTGGCTTATTTTACTGGTTAGATTATTGCCATCTATAACATTGATACTAATTATTTTGTCCTATCTTACTTCTTTAATAGATTTTAAATTGCCTTATTTTATGTTATTCGTTCAGTTAATAATTTTATTTATCGGTGCAAAAAAAAGAAGTGCTGCATTTAATAGCATTTACAGATATAAAAATAGTATAAATATATATTTTAGATTATTAAGTTTAATTATAGAAAAGGATTTTAAAAGTGATTATTTAAAGCAGCTGAAAAATAATTTAGTAATTTCTGAAGATGAATGTGCAGTAAAAGCAATAAAAAAATTGTCTAATATATATGATAAAGTATCTGATAGAAAAAATACATTCTTTATAATAGTTAATATATTGTTGTTATGGGATTATCAATGCATGATAGAGTTTGAAAAATGGAGAATTAGATCAGGTAAAAACTTAGAAAAGTGGCTTGATGTTATAGGACAATTTGAGGCACTAAATAGTATTTCAAATGTTATTTATGATAATCCACAATGGGTTATGCCTTTGATTTCAGATGGAGACTTTATAATAAAGGCGAATGGATTAGGTCATCCACTTTTAGGTGACAAAAGAATATGTAATAACATTACAATTGATAACCAAAAAAATATTTTAATAATAACAGGCTCAAATATGTCTGGTAAAAGTACATTTTTAAGAACTGTAGGTATAAATTTAATATTAAGTTATATTGGTGCTCCAGTGTGTGCAAAAAAATTTGAATGTTCAATAATGAGGATTTTTACTTGTATGCGGACAAGTGATAACTTAGAAAATAATATATCTTCTTTCTACGCTGAAATATTAAGGATAAAGATGATTGCTGAAAGTGTAAGAGAGAATAAAAAAGTTTTTTTTCTTTTAGATGAATTATTTAAGGGAACCAATTCTATCGATAGACATGATGGTGCTAAAGCATTAATAAAACAATTAGGTGAACAAGGAGCATCAGGGCTTATTTCTACCCACGACTTGGAATTGTGTGATTTACAATACGAATATTCTAAAATTAAAAATTATCACTTTCAAGAGTATTATCTAAACAATGAATTAAAATTTGACTATAAAATTCGAGAAGGAGTATCAACTACTAAGAATGCTCTATATTTGATTAAGTTAGTAGGTATAGATTTAAAATAACTGTCTAAAAATAAAAATTATTAAACCGATTTGTGTTTTAATAAACAATATCTATTAAGTCGTAACTTTCTTACTTAGTGTCACAGTGGTAATTTTATGTGACCTAACTTTAATTTTTAGGATTACTGTATAAAATTTAAGAGGATAAAGCACTAATCATTACAGGATGGGTGCTTTTTTATTTTTGTCATCAACTTGTATGCGAATTTTAGGAGTATGGGAGAAGTAAGCGATTGAGTTAAATAAAAAGTAGCATTATAAGTTAAGAAATGTGAGATTATAAAACAAACTATTGTTATTGTAACAATGTTATGTTACGATATGTATATGAAAAAACTACTGAAGGGAATGAAGATATGGGAGAAGAAAATCTAATTTCTAAAAAAGAGTTGCTTAAAGTGACGGATATTTCCTATGGTCAATTGTACAGATGGAAAAGGAAAAACCTGATACCAGAGGAGTGGTTTATAAAAAAGTCCAGTTTTACAGGTCAGGAAACATTTTTTCCAAAGAATGAAATACTGGAGAGAATAGAAAAAATTAAGAATTTTAAAGATGATATATCTTTAGATGATCTTGCAAATATATTTTCTCCAAATCTTTCAACAGTGTTTTTGGAAGAAAATGATATATTAAAACAACACATTGTTTCAGAGCTCACAGTAAGACTATATAAAAACATTCATAAAGGAATCAGCGGGTTCTATTTCAATGAACTACTGTTTATGACCATTATAGATAAATTTCTTCAATCTGGTAAAGCAAGCCTAGAAGAAGGTAAATTAATATTGGACACTTTGGAAAAAAACTATAAAAATTTTGATGGAAGATATTGTGATGTAGTACTTATAAGAAAATTTGGAGTAGCCATATGTTTTTTAATGCTAATACCAAATGAAATATATATTGAAACTGAAGCAATCCTTGTGTTAAAAATAAACGCTGGTGAATGTGTAGAAGAATTAAAATCAAATTTAACATTATAAATGAAAGAGGAAGGAAGTTTAAAAATGGAAGAAAAATTATCAGATATAAAAATCTCTGGAAATGGGAAAATCAGTGGAGGAAAGTATAATGAAGTAAAAATCAGTGGTTCTTCTAAAATAGAGGGAGATATAGATTGCAGCTATTATAAATGCTCTGGATCTTCAGCTGCCATTGGAAATGTAAAAGCTAAAATAGTTGGAATTAGTGGTACTACTAAAATACATAAAAATCTTGATACTGAAGAACTAACTGTAAGTGGTTCTTCTCATATACTAGGCAATGTTATTGCAAAAAAAGTTAAAATAAGCGGATCATCTCACATAGGAGGTAATCTCCACACTGAAGATATAAAAATATCAGGTTCAACTTCTATAGATGGAGATTGTGAGGCGGAGAATTTTCATGCAAGTGGTAGTTTTAATATAGGAGGACTATTAAATGCAGGAAACATAGATATAGAAATGTATGGAAAATGCAGAGTAAAAGAAATAGGTGGTGAAAATATAAAAGTAAAATTAGGGGCAGGTCACCTTTTCATTAGGATGATAAGTCTTTTTTCAAATACTGCAAGACTTGTAACAGATGTAATTGAAGGCGATGATATTTATCTTGAAAATACAGATGCAAAAATAGTAAGAGGAAACAATGTTACTATAGGACCTAACTGTAATATAGAAATAATAGAATATAGAAATAAAGTAAATATTAGTGAAAATTCTAAAATAGTTTTTAAAAAAATAAATTAAATAAGTATATTGTACTGATTACAATGAATTCTATTTGATTAAATTTCATTATATAGTAAAATTAGTTATAAAGTTAAGCCACATTTTTCTTTTGAAACGACACCAGATGAAAGGAGAAAAAAGAATGGAATGTAAGATGAAAAATATATCTATAAACTATGAAATAATAGGGAGTGGAAAGCCAATTATTATGCTACATGGCTCTCACGTAGATCATAGACTAATGATGGGATGTATGGAACCTGTGTTTAATAATAGAGATGAATATAAAAGAATATATATTGACTTACCAGGCATGGGAAAAACCAAAGGTGAGGATTGGATTATAAATTCAGATGTAATGCTGGATATTGTAATTGATTTTATTGAAAAAATTATTCCAAATGAAAACTTTTTACTTGCAGGTGAATCCTACGGTGGATATTTAGCAAGAGGAATAGTACATAGAATTGCAAATAGAGTAGATGGACTATTATTAATATGTCCTGCTATTATAATGGATTTTAAGAAACGCAATATTCCATCACATATTATTTTAAAGAGGGATGACACATTGTTATCACAACTTAAACCATCCGACGCTGAAGGTTTTATTTCGATACAAGTAGTACAAAGTAAAAAAATTTGGGATAGATATAGAAATGAAATTTTATCTGGCATAAGATTAGCAGATAATAATTTTTTGCTTTATCTTCAAGAAAATGGATATGCGTTTTCATTCGATGTAGATGGGATGAATGAAAAGTTTAATAAACCTACTCTTATGCTATTAGGACGCCAAGATTCAAGCGTAGGTTATAAAGATGCTTGGCGTGTTTTAGACAACTATCCAAGGGCAACTTTCGCTGTATTGGATAGAGCAGGACATAATTTGCAGATAGAACAGGAAGAGCTATTTAATTCATTAGTTAATGAATGGCTTGTAAGAGTTAATGAATCATAATGCTCTTAAATTGTAAATAAAATTAATAATTAAACAAAAATGAAAATTTTAATTTTAACTTTTTACTGCAATATGGAGGTAATGTAAAATGATAATTGATGGACATGCTCATTCCTGTGGCAACTTTTTTACAGCACAAGGAATTTTAGATACTTTAGATAAACTTAATGTAGATAAAGTGGTACTTTGTCCAGGACAAATAAATTTTGAGAAAGCCATCCGTTTTGCGGATGGCCATGGGTATTAAAATATTATTCAGCTAATGCTTTAATTTCCTTGTAGCTCTTAAGGTCTGTATAAAGTTCGTCCTTGATAGGATTACGTTTTGTCTTAACAATCTTGTAAGCATAGTATACAAATACTGTGATATTTGTTAGTAATGCTAATAAACTTACAATGAATAAAGCTGTCGTGTTATGTGATGATTTAACTGCAAATCGTGATGCATCAATAAAAGTAGGGCAGGTCATTGCAAACATACACCATAATGCAAGTGTTTGTGCACGATGTTGTAACCAAGCACCCTTTTTTATAAAGAAAGCTGCAAATGTAGGAGCCAAAAGTAATGCCAAACCACAGTACCATGAGTGATCAGGTAAGCAGTTATATGTGTATGCAAAGTTCCAAATATCATATGCTATAATCCAGAACCAAAGCATATCAGGCCATAACATATCCTTGCTCTTATCCTTACTTATACAAATTCCAAACCAACCTGTAATAGTAATGATATTTAAGATACCAGCAATTCCATTCATAATATTCCAAGAACCACTTACAGTCATCATTCCTTCAAATATCTCTTTATTAAGATGTAATCCATAAATCTGGAAATCACGGGCTACTGCTTCGCAAATATTGATTGCTAAAATCAATGGTGGAAAACATAAAGCCCATTTTTTACTACTGGTGCCTTTTACATGTCTAATAATCCAAAAGCCGATACATCCCGCAAGTGCTGAATAAACTTTAGCATAATGGAACCAATCGTTCACGCTTGTTCCTGCAGTAGTTTTTGGCCATACGACAAAAGTAAGAATCAGCGGTAATACGATAAAAAGTAATATTCCACCTAATTTAAATCTACGGCCTAATTCATTAAGGCCAATCAACACCAAAAATACTACTAGCCACATAAGCCAGTTTGTCAAAGGTTGTGTTTCAAAAAAAAACATAAATATTCCTCCATATTTAATTTATAATTACCAGGGACAAAAGTTATGTGAAAATATAATTACAAACATCCGCTATACCGTAACTTTTAGTTGCTGATACCTGAAATATTTTCACATTTGGATTTAAATATTTAACATCCTTATAAAACTCATCTAAATCGAAATCAGTATAAGGTAATATATCAATCTTATTTAGTACAATTACGTTAGTTGTTTGAAACATAAGAGGATATTTTAGCGGTTTATCATTACCTTCTGTAACACTCATAACAGCTACTCTTATGTCTTCACCTAAGTCAAATTCAGCGGTACAAACTAAATTACCAATGTTATCAATAATAATAGTTTCAGTTTCAGTTATATCAAGATTATTAACTGCTTCTGATATGGCTCCAGCTTCAAGATGGCAAGCACCCTTAGTATTGAGTTGAATAGTTCTAACGCCTAGTTTTTCAATACGCTTAGCATCTTTATCAGTGTATAAATCACCTTCGATTACTGCAATTTTTCTAGGATCATCAATATTTTTAATAATAGACTCTAATAAAGTAGTTTTTCCTGAGCCCGGTGAACCTAAAAGGTTAATCAGTTTTATATTATTCTTATGAAGATTATCTTTTAGAATCCCCGCAAGAGCTTCATTTTTCTTATAAACACTTTCATTAATTTCAATTGTTTTCATTATCATTCTCCTTCTATATTGTATACGTGTGTTTCATAGCCAGATACAATATCTTCACTAAACTTATGACAAGTTGGACATTCTTTATGAGTGAAAGATACTGGGAACTTTTTATTACAGTCCTTGCAGTATGCCATTGCTTGAACCCACTCAATAATTAAGTCTGAACCTTCTAGCATTGTATTTTGGGTGACTATATCATAACTAAACATTAGTTGATCTTCTTGAATACAGGAAAATTCCCCTATATGCAAGACAACCTTTGTAATTTTTTCTATTTCATTATTTTTTGCTGCAGTTAAAGTAATGTTTACAACCTCAGCAAGCACCGCTGTTTCATGCATATTATCTTGCCACCTTAAAGTTCATATTTTTTCTTAATCCTTACTCTGTCTTTAGAAAGTGAAGGTACAAATACTTTACGTTCTTCATGTATCATTTCCCTTACATCATTTGGGCATTGATAAGCACATTGACCGCAGCCAATACAGTGAGTATCATCTAAAAATAACTCTCCATCTTTAACACCTGTACAGTTAGCAGGGCAGAAACTATTACATTTATTACATTTTGTACATTTGCTTTCATCTTTAATAATTGGTTTATAATGGGCTTTTAAAAACATAGGAGATAAGCCTCCACGATTAAATACTCCATGTAAACAGCAGCAATCCCAGCAACAGTTACAAATTGATATAACAGGATTTTCAGTATTCATTCCATAATGGAATATATTATGGAATGCACCTTTAGATTCACATTCTTTCACAATTTCTCTTGCTTCATCTATTGTTATGTAGCGCCCCACTTCATATTCAACCATTTGTTTTGCAAAGCTTCCAATTTGAATACAGGCTTGCTCAGGTAAGTTAAAGCGGCAAGTTTCACCAACTTGACGATGTAAAAAACGGCAGAAGCAAGTAATTACAGCAATTGGATAATCTTTTGGAAGACGATCTAATATATCATAAACTTCATTTGCAATAATAATCACATTTTCTGCACTTTGAACTTCTTTATCTAAAACTATATTTTTTTTAGATCTATTTCCACCAGCAGTTGCGATACTAATTGGAGCAATTTCAGTTTTCTTTTTATTTTCATATTTATAATTAAAATACTTTCTTAAGGGGAGAATATTTACTTTTCTTTTTAATTGTAATAATGAAGCGAATTTTCTAGCTAATGCAAGCTGCTTATCAGTTTCACCGCCATTTGATAATGAAACTTCAATCCAACCAGGAAATATTGGTGCAAGTTCTGCATATACGCCATCTTCTTTATAGGTTAACCATATCATGCCTTTATTTAAGGCACTATGAATAAATTCTTCATAGTCTTCATCATTTAAAGGGGATAAAGGTCGTAACGATTCTTTTTTTATAACTTTTGACCCTAAACTTAATAAGAAATCGCATTCCTCTTCAGTCATCATAATTTCATAGCAATCAATTAATCCAGAAACAACGGAGACTTTCATAAGGGACTTATCATTCATAAGACCTGCAAGGACTTTATATTTTTCTCTTAATTGCTTTGACATATATTAATAACCTCCAATAGGGCACATGAAAATAGAATAATTATTTTTTAGTTATTTTCATGTGCCTAAATTTATATGTCGCTAATTTAAAGATTACGACATAATATTAAATGTTAAGATTTAAACATCTTTTTAAATGCAGCTTCTTTAAATTTTGGGTCTGTATTAAATTTGTGAACCATTGTATTTGTAACATTAGGGTCATACATTGACTCTTGAACAAGTTTAATGATTTTAATACGGTCATTGTACATTTCATCAAACTTCATTGGATACCTTTCATATAAAAATTCATCAGAAAAATTATTTTCTTTTAAAGCTTCTATTGCAGCATCAGCAGCAAATTTACCACTGTCAGCAGCAGCAGAGATACCTTCATCAACAAGAGGAATAACTGTAGAACCTGCATCTCCAATTAGCATGAAACCATCACCACAATTTCTTAACCTTTGGTGTGCATCAGGTACTCTCCAGCCTTTCCAAGGAGCGACTTGTTTAGCTCTTTTGAAACGTTTTCCATAAGGACTATGTTCCACCCAATCATAGAACCTTTCTTCTAATGACCAGCCATCATAACTATCTCTATCTGCAACACCCATACCAACATTACAAAAACCATCTTTTATACCGTTTTTACCACTTGGGAATACCCAAATATAAGCAGGTTTAACTCTTTCATCAAAATGAAGTTCAATATATCCTTCAGCAGTTAATTTAGTATCAAGCTCAACACCTGTAAAATATGTTCTTAATGCAGGAGCTATAGAACTGGAATGTTCAGGGAACATTCCAACAGCTTTTGCAACTACTGAGTGAGAACCATCAGCACCAATTACAAGTTTAGATCTAACTTCTATATATTCTCCTTGGTATTTTGCTTTAACACCAACAACATAACCATCTTCTTTGATTACATCATAAACCCAACAATCTTCCCAGCATTCTGCACCATGTTTAACAGCAGTACGTTTCATTAAGTCGTCAAATAACCAACGTGGTGTAATATAAGCACCAGTTGTTGGTGTAATTGTTTCTTCATAAGCGGCAGATACCACTTTAAGGTATTTTGCAAGTGTACCTAATTCTTTAATTTCTGCATCAGCACCAAGTTCAATAACGTGTTTCATCGTGTTTCCAGTTTGTGCATCAGCACAGGGTTTATCTCTTGGGAATACTTCTTTATCCATAAGTAATACATCTACTCCTGCTCTAGCAAGATATGATGCACATATTGATCCACCAGGGCCTGCACCAACAACAATTACGTCTCTTTCAATAACTCTCATCTTATTTGCCCTCCTTTAGATTAGGATTTACCATAGTAATAGCATTTTGTGGACAATTAGCAGCACAGGTGCCACATCCTATACAACTATCTGAAGTAACTTTTTCATAGCCGCATTTCATACATCTACGAGCTTCCAGCTGCGCTTGTTTTTTAGTGAAGCTGATTTCAACTTCTTCAAAATCCTCAAAGTCTTTAATTCTCTTAACTTTTTGAGGATATAATCTTTCAAATCTAATTGGATATAACATTTCATCTATTGGAGCTTTATGTAGCTCATGTTCTACATTAAGATCTAACTCTCTGTCCCAAATCATATTATCAATAGCAAGAGCTGCCTTTCGTCCCGAAGCCATTGCATGAACTACACTACATTTGGAACCAGGAACAGCATCACCACAGGCGAAAACTTTAGCAATATTTGTTTTCATATTTTCATCTATATTTATTTTTCCGTTTGGTAGTAGTGCTAAATTAGATTTTCTAATCATAGTAGCAACATCCACTTTTTGTCCTGTTGCAAATATTACGGTATCACAAGGAACTTCAAAATCTGAGCCTTCTATAGTTTCAACTAGGAATTTACCTGTTTTATCAAGTCCCATTTTACTAACCTTTTTAAATGTAACACCTGAAACATGAATCCAAGTTGCATTAATTTCTTGTGGCGATGCACCAGTAATTATTTCAACGCCTTCATCTAAAGCTTCTGTAACTTCTGAAGCTGGAGCAGGTATAGCATCTTTATCTTCCAAACATACACATGTCGCTTTTTCTACTCCTAGTCTAATTAGTGATCTAGCAGCATCTAAAGCTACTGAACCACCACCAATAATTACAGCTTCGCTACCAATTTTAACTGGAGTAAGAGCATTAACCTTTTTCATAAATGTTGCAGCATCATATACCATTTCAGCTGTATTATTTTTGATAGGAAGTTTAAAGCCTTTAGTACCACCTACAGCTAATAATACTGCTGAATATTTATCTGCAATTAAATCATCAATTGTTGGTTTAACCCCAACCATTGCATTGAATTCTATATGGATACCTGCTGCAATAATTGATTCTAATTCTTTTACTACCATATCTTTATCAAGCCTAAAATCAGGAATACCCCATTTCATAGCTCCACCAAGTGATGCACTGGCTTCAAAAATAGTTACTTTATAACCTTTTTTAGCTAAATCATAAGCTGCTGTAATACCAGAAGGACCAGCTCCAACTATTGCAACTTTTTTATCATATTTTTGTTTAAAAACAACTGGTTTTTTTTCAGCGTTTTCCATTACATATCTTTTAAGTGCTCTAATAGCAATTGGTTTGTCTATTAATGTCCCACGTTTACATGATTCCTCACAAGGATGACTACACACGCTTCCACAAATACTTGCTAATGGATTTAATTCTGTTATTAATTCATAGGCACCTTGAATATCGCCTTCTGAAATTAGATTTATATATCCTTCTGGAACAATTCCTAAAGGACAACCAATACTACAGGCAATTTGTTCTGCATAATTGTGAGATTCAAGATGAAATTTAATGTTAGAACATGCATCTACACAATCAGGACATAGTCTACATATTAATCTTTGCATTTCATCTATCGAGTCAGTTGGGCAACCTCGTCTACATTTGCCACAATTAATACATAACTTTGGGTCAATATAAGCAGAAGCTTTTTTATCAATATTAAATGATAATTTAGTCATTTTAAATCCCCCCATTTTTTAAGCTTTTTTTGTTATAGTGATTGTAACAGTACATTGTATTGTTCAGATGGTAATATATCTTTAAGCATTCCTAGTACAACTTGATTGTTTACAGTGGTAATTTTGTGACCTTTTAACCATTGTTCACACAAACGCATATAACCATATTTAATAAGATCAGGTAATTTCATTAAAACCCCACTATAAATCATCTTACTGGATTCTTCCCATTTGATTTCTTCCTCTAGATATTTTTGTTCTGAATACATTTAATTTCCTCCTAACATTTTCAAAATCTTTATGGAGATATGTTTATTTGTTATTTTTTTAACTATATAATATAAGTTTAATATTTAAGCTAAGTACAGTCAAATTTTAACAAACATTGATTTTACTAGGGTTTGATATATCGCTTTCAAGTGTTGTTTACATATATAATAGTGAAGTGAATCTATACTAGGATATGGTTTTGTTGATATACTTTAAGTTGGTTTAAATATTCAGGAAATTAAGTGTAAACAGTTGTTCAATGTAAAATTTTATGAATTGGTATTAAGTTATATGAAAATAAATAATAATAAAAAGATGCTAGTCTAGTTCTTTTGATGTGGTTAAGACACAATAAAAAAACAGACATATAAAGCATGTCTGTTTTTTAAAAATATCTATCAACTAAATCCTTAGCATATATTACACAACTTTCTATATTAGAAAAATTCATTATTTCTCCACTATAATATATATTGTTTTTTCCTTGGAGTGCTTCTAATTTATCATAGAAGCCTTCACTTAAATTTTTTGGATCAACGTGAGGAAAATGATCCCAACTAGACATCATATATAGACTAATATTTTTACCACCCAGCTTCCTTAAATCATCTTCTATAATTTTTCTGGCTTCTCTATCATCTATACCGTTTTTAGTATAATTATAAACAGTTACTATATCTGTATTATGGCTATCTGACCATCTATAATACCAGATAGTTATGTGACCATTTCTATCTTTTTTCAAGTTAGCGGGGATATAACCACAAACCTTTGGAATTCCATCAACTTTATAAGCGTAAACTCTAAATTTCTCATAAATTATTTTATTAAATAATTTTTTTTCTTCATCATAATTATGTATTAATTCTCCAAACTTTTTTAAACATATTGTGCATATAACTTTATCAAAAATATACTCTTCTTGATTTGTTTTAACCATAACCATGCCGTTTTCTAAAGGAATAATATCTTCAACAGGTTGTGTTAATCTGATATTATCGATAGTATCTGCAATTCTATAAATTAATTCTTCTATGCCTTCTGGCCAAGTAATAACATGTGGAATCTCAATAAAAGACATAAGGTTTTCGTAATTTAGAAATTTCAAAACATATGCAGCAGCAACGTCTTCAATATCACCAAATCCAAAGGTAGTAAAACAATGAGAATATATATTTTTTACCACTGCTAAATCATTTTTTTTACACCACTTACCAAAGGGCATACATAACTCCTTGGGTAAGTGGTTATATCCAGGTGCTTTTAAAAATTCATATTTTTTAAGAATATCCGGTAATTTTTTAAATTGTTTGATAAAGTCATACAACTGTTCTTTTGGAAGTTGTTGCACCTTCTTGCCTTCTGTATTATAAAAGCCTCTTTTAAGAAGTGGATGTTTCTTAGTCATACCAAACTTATTCATCAATTCATTAATATTGGAATATGAAGGTAATGCCATAATTGCCCCCATCTCATAGGTTCTGCCTTTATATTTTATACTATTGCACTTTCCACCTATTCTATCACTTTGTTCTAATAAGGTGATATTTTTATAGCCATTTTCATTAAGATAATGTGAGATAAAAACACCTGATATTCCGCCACCAATTACACAAATATTATTATTAGTATTAATAGAATTCATTATAAAATCACCTACCCTAATCTTGTATATATCCAAAGTGGTAAGGTTTCATCATCGCCTATATAGTCTAGTACAAGCTTTGCGGGAATGTTTCCTTTATGTATCCCTGTTGTAATTAACCTATTAAAATTATAATGTCTAAGATAAATTTCTAGACCTTTCTCAAGATCAGCAAAAGAATATGTCTCATTCGACACTTTTATTGATTTATAAAACTCATCTGCTATAACTGTTAAAAATTCTTCCATAGGCATAAATACTGATTTATTACTTATGGGAAAAGTCCAATGTCTAATATGATTTTCAGTTAGAAATTTATCATATTTATGCATTCCGTTTTTCCAACTAGTAGTAAATTCAGTGCCATTGTTTGTAATAATATTTTTCATAGGTAAATTCAAGTTTTTTGAGAGTGGAATAATCTTTGTCTCCATAAAATCCTTTGCATTAATTGAGTTTTTAGAATTATATAATTTTACTAAGCCCCATTTTGAATATACATCACATATGGCATATTGATATATTTCACCCCAATTTTTAAATTTACCTAAAAAAGAAATGGTTTGTATTAGGACATATCCAGGATATGCATTGTTCTTATCAATTAAGTTATAATCTAAGTGCTTATTTTGTTTTTTAGAAGCTTTTTTTATGTTTTTATCTTTTGAATATAACTCACGGTCTGCTCTTTTATTTAAAGAATTTCGCTTTAAAACATTATAAACTCCAGTTTCTCCAACATCATATCCATTAGCTTTTAATTCATAATATATTCGTTTAGGTCCATCCTCGGGATATTTATTAACATGATTTAATATTGCATTTTCCGTATTTTTATTAACCTTATTAGGCATATTAGGTTTTTGGCTAATATTATTAGCTAAACCATCTATACCGTAAGTTTTATATTTATTATACCATCTATAATAAATAGTTCGTGAGATTCCAAAAAGCTGACAAGTTTTTGATACATTATTGGTTTTCAATGCATATTTAATAATGTTATATTTGTTTTTAAGATTTAAATCTTCAACGTCCATTTGGCAGCCCCCTTTAGTACGTGTAATTATATTAATATTATAATATATTATGTATTGAAATTGCATATAACAACCCAAACATGATAAAAAGATGAGATTAGTGCATTAAATAAGGCTAAAAAAGATGGAAAATTAGAAGTAGCAAAATTTAAAAATAGTAGGTTTATGTAAAAAAAAGAGTATCTTCGAGAACGAAGATACTCTTTTAATGCTATAAAATACATTGACAATAAAAGTCGCCAATGTTATAATAATCAAATACATAGTATATCATTTTAATTATAGCATATCCAAATATAAAAGTCAATACTTTTTTGAAAGGAAGTTTTAAAAGTGAAAAATTCTATTGATTTATTTGAAAGTAACGTACTAGAGAAACAAGTTTTTAATGACATATTTCAGTGTAATGAATTTACAAGTGAACATGGATTAAAGCTTTGTGAGGAAGATGTTAAAGAAATTGTGAGGACAAGAAATACGGCACTTCAAAAAAGCGGAAGGATAGAGTTTAATGGTCAAATTATAAACAAAATTATTAAAGCTTTTTGCGATTCACCATATATATCACAATATAATTACAGTGATACAATAAATGAACTTGTGGAGATTTTTTATAATTATAAAAATGAAACTCTAGATTATATAGGAGATGATGAATTAATAGAAATTATGAAGGAGAAGTTTGATAACTATTGTCAAGGCTCATTGGAGCTTTTAGAAGGAAAAGTATTATATAAAATCGCTGATAATATAAGAAATGGTTTTAAGGATTATACAAATCTTGATAATGAAAAGGATTGATGGGTTATGGGTAGGG
>CAZKOJ010000075.1:0-20319 GCA_964554365.1 uncultured Clostridium sp.
TTCTTAACTGCAATCCAGACTTCGGAATGTCCGCCTTTTAATTTTGGATCGCTGATAGGGTAAACTTCTATATCTGGTAATTCAGCATATTCATAGCCAGAAAACGGAAGCCATTCTGTAAGAAATCGTTTGAAGATTGTTTGAATGGATTCTTGAAAATGCCCATCACATTCAAATATAACCCATGTAGCTGCCGGTATGTTCAATTCCAGCATTCCTTCTGGTACAGGTTCCTCTGTGGCTGCTGCAATATAATAATAGATGTCTTTTGGGTTTTTATAAGTAGTAATACCTAAAATGCCATGAGGGTTTTGATTGCTTAATTTGCAAATTTTTGAACATAAATTACTTTTTAATGTTGTATCCCAGAATGCAGGAACAATTTTGAAATTTTGTTCTGTGTTCTCTTGTAATGCAGTTCTGATTCCAACAATTCTAATAGGGTCTTTTGTTTCAACTCGATACCTCATACTTTCACCTCCAGTAATGTTAATAGAAAAACTAATGCGCGGATAAGTGTTTAATAACGTCCCCTCCATGCGAGCAGCAGTTGGGGCAACACCATGAACATTTTGAAATGCACGATTAAATGATGTTGGCGAAACATAACCATACTTTGAACCAATATCCATAACTTTAGCTTCGCTTACCTGTAATTCAAAAGCAGCTTTTGTCATTCTTCTACGGCGAACATAATCAGATAGCGGAATACCTGCTACATAAGAAAACATTCGCTGAAAATAATAAGTTGAACAGCAGGCAATTTTTGCAGCTTCATCATAGGAAATATCACCTGCTAAATTGTTTTCTATATAATCAATTGATTGGCTTAGTTGCGTGAGCCACTCCATATCATCACCTCCTTGAGTTAAAGTTTAGCACAATATAAAATACATATCTTCTCTTTTGATGTCCAGTTTTGTAAACACAGCAATCACATTGGATAACGCCAATAGGATATGTGTACTCGTTTACCTTCTGGATTAGCAATAGAGTAGGGTATAATAAATTGTAAGAAGCAGACACTAAAAAGGGCTGTGTTGATATAGAAAGTAGATAACTAAAAATATTATAGAATACCTATAGTTTTTGTTTTATGTAAAAGAAAAAGCTAGGATATAAAAAAATAGAAGAAAAGGAGAGACGAAGATACGATGACAGAGAAAAAAGCAATAATAGGAACAGGATGGAACTTAGACAATAGTTATGCTGGTCTGTCAAAATCATTTTTTACCAGCCAGAAACCAACTCCTGTGATCTCACCGAAGTTGATTATTCTAAATTATCCGCTGGCAACATCCCTTGGGCTGAACGTCCAGTCACTGCAAAGCAATGATGGCGTAGCGGTGCTTGCTGGCAATCAGATTCCTGAAGGTGCTTTGCCTATTGCGCAGGCTTATGCAGGGCATCAATTCGGGCATTTTACGATGCTTGGGGACGGTAGAGCTGTGCTGCTTGGCGAACAGATCACTCCCATAGGTAAACGAGTTGATATTCAGCTAAAGGGTTCAGGCAAAACACCATACTCCCGTGGGGGAGATGGTCGAGCGGCACTTGGACCGATGCTGCGCGAATACATCATCAGCGAAGCAATGCATGCACTTGGTATTGCTACCACTCGCAGCCTAGCGGTGGCGACAACTGGTGAGTCAGTAATCCGTGAAACAGAGCAACCTGGTGCAATCTTGACCCGTGTGGCTGCCAGTCATTTGCGCGTTGGCACCTTTCAATATGTTTCAAAGTGGGGCACTGTTCAGGAGCTCCGTGCTCTAGCTGATTACACATTGCAAAGACATTTTCCAGACTTTGACCCTGATGAGAACCGCTATCTTTTCCTACTTCAGGAAGTGATCAAGCGTCAGGCCGTGCTGATTGCCAAATGGCAACTGGTTGGCTTTATTCACGGGGTAATGAACACTGACAACATGGCCCTTAGTGGAGAAACCATTGATTATGGTCCTTGTGCCTTCATGGATGCCTATGACCCGGCAACGGTATTCAGTTCTATTGATGTTCATGGTCGCTATGCTTATGGCAATCAGCCACATATTGCAGCGTGGAATCTCTCCAGATTTGCTGAAACCCTATTGCCGCTGCTGCATGTCAATCAGGAGCAGGCTGTTAAACTGGCTCAGGATGCAATTTCAGATTTTACTGAGTTGTACCACTGTAATTGGCTTGCGGGAATGAGAGCAAAACTGGGAATATTTAACGAAGAACTAGAGGATGAATCCCTTATTGAAGGCCTCCTCAGCATGATGCAGAAGTATCATGCGGACTATACAAATACCTTCCGTGCATTAACTTTTGATAATCGGTCGGATGCGGTCCTGTTTGGCACCACAGAATTTGATCAGTGGCATAAGCTTTGGCAGGCGAGGCTAGGCAGGCAACAGGAATCAAAAGATTCCTCGCATCAGTTGATGCGAAGTTGCAATCCCGCACTAATTCCTAGAAACCACCGAGTAGAAGACGCACTAGAAGCCGCGGTGAAAGAAGACTACAGTGTGATGGAGCGACTTCTTAATGTTCTTTCGAGCCCCTACGCGCACTCTCCCGAACAGGCTGATTACTCCACACTGCCTGAGATATCAACCAGTCCTTACCGAACCTTTTGCGGTACCTAATTATAGAAGCGTTAGGGAAGCTAACTGATGCTAAGTGAAAATTAAAAATAACTGTTATATGAAAAAGGGCATAATTAATTAATAGCCCTTTTTCTATTCCGTATATTTTTCAAATTTTATATGTATATAGATATATGTTTAGTAAAGTAGATGTAGAGGAATTTAATATCTCTAAATCCCTTACATCTACACGTTTAAAACCTTGGAATTGATCTTCTCTATTAGCCATAAGATCTTTATATGAATTTGAAATTTTCTTATATTCATTTAAACCATTTCTCTGTAACTAAACAAAAGACCACTAGCATAGTATTGTTATGCTAGTGGTCTTTTGTTTACACAATTTTTACTGGTGTTCCTACAGGTACTAAATTGTAAAGCTCAATTATATTGTTGTTATAAGTTCTGATACATCCATTAGAAACAGCTTTGCCAATAGAACTTGGATTATTAGTACCATGAATTCCATAGTCTCCATTAGGAGCATTTAAACCTAGCCATCTGGCACCAAAAGGTCCGCCTGGGTTAAGAGCTTTATTTATAATTCTGAAATTCCCCTTGGGTGTAGGAGTAGAAGGTTTACCTACTGCTATAGGATATGTCTTAAATAACTTTCCGTCCTTAAATAAAGTTAACTTTCTGGCACCAACATTAACCGTAATGCTGTAGCGAGAAGCTCGGTAGAGGTCTTGTACATTGAAATAGCGTATAAACATACTACCTCCCAGTATAGAGTAATCTTATTTATAATATGCTGAAAAATATAAATTGTGAAAATAAGATAGAGGATATCAATTTTACATTTATAACTATCTATTAGCACATATCAGATGGCGTTAGATAGCATATTAGAGTGTTTTTCTTGACACAAGAGTATAGCAGCTATATACTTATTATATGAGAAAAATAAATAATAAAAACAAAACAAAGATCAGCTATACAATTTTGAGATTGGCAACCAAGCTTTTTGAGGTTGACAATAAAACCCGTTATTATGGAATGGCTCAACAGCTTTTTGAGGCTGAGATTCACATGATTAAAGCAATTAAGGAAAATGAGGGCATACATGTGACTGGTCTTGCAGATTTACTGGGAGTGACGAAAGGGGCAGTTTCTCAGATTATAATGAAGCTGGAAAGAAAAGATATGATTATCAAAGACAAAGATGTCAGCAATCAATCAAGGCTTGTTTTGAGACTTACGCCCAAGGGTGAAGTGGCTTATGTCAACCATGAAAAACTTCATGAAAAATTTGATGACATAACAGATGAATTTTTAAGTAATGCGAAGGAAGAAAATGTAACATTTCTTCGTAACTTTTTGTCTTACCTTGAAAATGAAATTGATAGTTTTGAGGTAGACGAGGAGAAATGATTTTTTTTGTTCAGAGAGTATAGCTGCTATACTCTCTGCTGGCGACAAATTAATATTAAATAGAGGAGGTTTATTACTCATAGTGTATAGGTACTATACACTTTAATATAGATTTTTTACTTAAATTAGAAAGCTGAAAGGAAATGATTAAATGGACTCAAAAGAAAAGAAAATTCAAATGCTGAGGGACGGAAAGATTTCAAATGTATTAATTAAACTTGGAATTCCTATTATGATAGGTATGATTGTAAGTGCTCTCTACAATGTCGTAGATGCGTATTTTGTAGGAGGGCTTGGAATCAGTCAAATGGCAGCTGTATCAGTTGTATTTCCGATATCTCAAATCATTATTGGATTGGCAGTGACATTTGGCAGCGGAGCGGCTTCCTATATTTCACGACTTCTAGGGGAAGGCAATATCAAACAAGCAAACAGGACAGCATCAACAGCACTGTTCAGCAGCATAGCTGTAGGAGTAATAAGTATAATAACAATATTGTTATTTCTAGACAAAGTATTGGTTTTCCTTGGAGCGACTGATACGGTATTACCTTATGCGAAAGCCTATGCTGGAATTTACATTGCCAGTTCAATACTAAGTATCATTAATGTAACTATGAACAATATAGTTACATCTGAGGGCACAACAAAAATTAGTATGACTGCTATGCTGTTGGGGGCAGGTTTGAACATAATACTATGCCCCATATTTATTTATACATTCAGTTGGGGGATAAAAGGAGCTGCAATTGCTACTATGGTAGCGCAGGCTGTGACTACGCTTTTTTATGTATGGTATATTGTACGACATAAAGGATATCTCGAATTCTCAGTACGCTATTTTGTCTTTGATAAAGAAATATATTCGCAAATATTTAAAGTTGGACTTCCTATGCTTGCTATGCAATTGCTGACAAGTATATCCCTAACATTAATTAATACCGCTGCCAACAACTATGGAGATTCAGCCGTGGCGGCCATGGGTATTGTTACTCGAGTTTTTGTTCTGGTATCCTATGTGATATTTGGCTATTCAAAAGGATTCCAGCCTGTTGCCGGATATAATTATGGGGCTAAAAATTATGACAGGCTAGATGAGGCTGCTAAAATATCCGTGAAATGGACGACATGGTTTTGTATCATTGCATCGCTGATATTAATTGTATTTGCAAGTCCCATTGTTTCATTGTTTAGTAAGGATACTATAGTTATTGATATCAGCAGCAGGGCTTTAAGAGCCAACGGGATTATGTTTATTTTCTTTGGTTTTCAAATGGTGTATGCATCACTTTTATTAGCAATGGGTAAGGCAAAAGAAGGAGCAATTCTTAGTATGAGCAGACAAGGGATATTTTTCATACCCGCTATACTTATTCTTCCTCATGTGATTGGACTGAATGGAGTGATTTATTCTCAAGCTATTGCAGATTTGCTTACAGTTATTCTAACGGTAATATTAGCCCTGAGGCTAAAAAAAGAACTTAAAATTTTGAAAAGCAATAGCATAGCGGAACCACTATTAGCAGAAAATTCGATTTTAGAAGAGTTTTAATAAGATCATTGAAAGATATTGGGTCAGGGGAATAAGAGTTATTTCAGGTGACAGAGGTTCTCCTTCCTTCATTTTGTTTAAGAATTAAGTATAAGGTTGTCTTTATAAAAGGTCTAATGCTATTGTTAATAAGTAATGATAATGATTTTGAGGGGATGATAACAATGGAAAAAGTATTAATTAATGATAGAGAGTATGCTTTTATAAAGGATTTCAAAGAGAACGCATTGTTTAGAAAAAGCTACAATGCATTAACACAAAGAACATATAGATTTGATTTTGAACAGTGGTATCAAAGTGGATATTGGGGAAGTGGTTATATACCATATTCACTACTGGATGGCGAAAATATTGTGGCCAATGTTTCTGCTAGCATTGTTGATTGTTTGGTTTTAGGAGAAACTAAAAGATATATACAAATAGGAACGGTAATGACTGATTCTGCATACCGAAATCAAGGACTAGCTAGGTATCTTATGGAAAAGGTCATAGAAGAATGGAAGAATAAATGTGATATGATATATTTATTTGCTAATGATAGTGTATTAGATTTTTATTCTAAATTTGGTTTTACAGCTGTGAGCGAATATCAATATTCTAAAACAATTACAAAGGATAATGAAGTTATAGCTGCAGAAAAATTAGATATGTCTTTAGACAATAACAGAGAGTTGATTGTGGAAAAGGTTGCTAATTCAATTTCAATATCAAGACTAGCAATGCTGAAGAATGTAGGATTAATAATGTTTTATTGTACTTCTTTCATGAGCGACAAAGTTTACTATTTAAGAGAACAGGATATGATTGCAATTGCGGAATTTCAAGGTGATACATTGTATTTGCAGGATATATTTTCGCTATCAGAGGTTGATTTAGATAATGTTATTAAGTCACTTACAAATAAAGAAGTAAAAACAGTAGTCTTAGGATTTATACCTAATGACGTAGATAGCTATTGTGTAAATTTATTACAAGAGGATAACACAACTTTATTTGTCATGAAGGATAAAGCAGACTTATTTCAAGATAATAGATTAATGTTTCCTGTATTGTCTCATGCATAATGACCATTAGGCTTAGTAATCAATAAAAGAATATAGTGAAATGTAATTAAGCACTTACTAATTAAAGATAGTAAGTGCTTTTGTTTTGGGAAGTATGGTACAACGGATAATTCTAAATCAATAAATAGTTTTAAAAAAATGTGTTAAAAGACAGTTATTTAAAGTATTGAATAGAAGAAGTTAAATAAATAGTTACTTCATTTAATAAACCTACATTATCCAACACAATCTAAGGAAGTTGTAAATTTTAAGTTACTAGAACCATTCATTTCATTAACCACAGCATTCCATTTTTCACTAAGATATTTAACTTCTCTTACTAAACTAAATTGATCTACTGGCCCTGTGGCTTTGATATAAGAAGCATTATTTTTTATAAAATTATCATATACTGATGATAATCCTTCTTTAAGTTTATCATCGCTTGTTATATCTACATTTTTATAGATCTCATCATAGCATTTCTTAGATGTATGAAATGAATCTGTTCCATTCTTCAGTGAATCTAAGGATTCTTTTGCTTTTTCCTTCCAGCCACTCGCTATAAGATTTTGATCTGTTGTGTTCATAATGGCTGTATCAAAAGTTTCTAAAAGATTTGTGTATCTGTCAGTTAACTCATTTGTATATGTATCAACTATTGAGTTAAACTGCTCCTGATATTTTTCAGGTACAAGTTTTTGAGATATATATTTTAGTTCCATATTAGTTTGACTAATACGCATACCAAAAGTAGTATTATCCTGTTGCCGACCCTCTACAGATTCTGTTGAAGTAATTATAGCATTTCTAAGTGTAGTTTTTTGTTCAGCATTAAGATCTGTCATACTATTTATACAATTTTTGAAGTTGTAATAATCAAGTGGTTTACCTGCTTTATTCATAACAGTAGGTTCATATTCAGGACAGATTTTTTCAATAGCAGCTAAATCTATTTTGCCTACATTTTTCTTAGTATCTTCTATTGCTTTAATGGTTTCATCTGATAGCTGATTATTTGATTGTCCTCCGTTTGATCGTAAATCAATACATTTCGAACTATCTAAACGAGTATTTATATTATTTATACAATTAGGATCAGCTTTAGCAAGTTTAGCTCTTATACTCTCCGCACTCTCACCCTTCACACGTTTAGAAACATCTGTATAATAATATGATGGAATATCTAGTGACATATTATTGCCTCCTTATTTAAGATATTTTTGTTTTACAATTCTCTCAATTATATATTCGTACATTTTTGGTAAATGATTATAATAAATTTATAAAAATATACTTATTATCCTAATCCTACTAAAAATCTACGTTATACCTGTTACGGTGAACCATATTATAAAATAAATAGTTATATGAATTAATATTCAAATATTTGGAATTATGTGGTATAATTTCTATAAAATTACATATTAAAAGGATGTGATTTTGTTTGAAAAAAAGTACTACTAAAATAATTTTAACAACTTTCCTAATTTCATTATCATTTTTTTGTTTTTTTAAAAGTACTCCTGTAAAAGCAGATTCTTTAACTGTAAAGTACAATATGGATCTTGAACTTAATGCAGATAAAAAGACTTTAGCAGGAAAAGAAGAGGTTTTCATTCAAAATTCAAGTGGCGCTGATTTCAATGAACTTGTATTTCATCTCTATCCAGACCTTTATAGTAAAAAAGAAACCATGCCTTTTTCACCCACTGGCATAAAAAATACACCTCTAACAGAAGCTGAAAAAGGTGATATATGTATTGAAAAGGTATTAATAGACGGCAAAGATACAAAATTCACTCAAGATAACCAAGTTCTTAAGATAGTTTTGGAAAAAAAGTTTAAGAGCAATGAAAATGTAACTGTTTCCGTGTGGTTTAATTTAAAGATTCCTAAAGGAACTTCCAGACTTAGCTATTCAAATGATGTATATTCATTAGCAAATTGGTATCCAATACTTTCTATTTATGATTTGAAAGAAAACAAATGGGACGAGACTAAATTTTATCCTATAGGGGAATCGAATTATAGTGACATTTCAGAATACAACATAAATATAAAAGTTCCAAAAGACTTCGTGGTAGTTTCTACTGGAAAAGAAAAAGAAATATCTTCAACAGCTAATAGTAAAGTTGTAAACCTGACTGCAAAAGATACAAGAGACTTTGTAATAATGATAAGTCCTTATTTTAAATGCATATCAAAAGAAATAGATGGAATAAAAATAAACAGTTATTATTTATCTACAGATGATAAACCACTTATAGACATAGCTGAAAGTGTATTGGATGCTTCAGTAAACGCAGTGAAATTTTTTAGTCAGAAATTTGGCAAATATCCTTATGATGAGTTTGATATTGTTGAATCTTATTATGAAGGTGGAGCTATGGAGTACCCACAGCTGATTCAGATGCCAAAGTATATAACAAGTATTGCAATTCCATCAAGTAAAAAATCTCTGGATGCAAAACCTTATATAATTCAAGGAGCTGTTCATGAATTGTGCCATCAATGGTGGTATGTGACGATAGGAAACAATGAATTTAAGGAACCTTTTTTAGATGAGGCTTTTGCTACTTTTTTTACTGCATACTATTTTGAAAAAAGCGAAGGAAACTATTCGTCTAATGCTGTATTGAGGAGTTTAAGGTATAATTTTTCTAGGATGGCTGAATTTTATCCTAAGATATTAAACTTGCCTTGTGCAGGCTCAAATGTGGAAAAGTTCGGAAATGATAAGGGTTCATATGTTCAATCTATGTACATTAAAGGACCTCTAATATTAGAAGATTTGAGAAAAAAAGTTGGAGAGGATAACTTTTTGACAATAATGCAAACATATTTTAAAGAATATAAGTTCAAGAATGCATCTATAGAAGGATTTTTAAACATAATTGAAAAGCAAGCTGGAACAAAAGTTAGAGATGATATAAGCAGTGAGATTTATTCAGGAGAATATAAGGCTGAAGGTTTAAAACCTACTAATGAAGAAACAAAACAAATAGAACATGAAGTTTTAAAAGAGGAAATAAAAACTTCAGAACAAACAAATGGAAGTGTTCTAGGAAGCTTGCTTTTGAGGGCTGAAAATGGTGAAAAAATTACAGTAGTTAAACCTTCTTCACTTACTAAAGAAGAAGAAACTTTTAGTAATGATAAATTAAAAAAATACTTTGGGGATTTTTATGGAAAATTATCAATTAGAGTAGATAATAGTATAACAGAAGATGACCTTAAAAATAGTAATGTTGTTATTGTAGGAAACCCTTGGAATAACAAAATATTTAATTTAATGGCTGATAATCTTCCACTTTCTATAAGTAAAACAGGAGTATCTACTCCAAGTTTTTCAGAAAAAAATGATAATATTAGTGGGATGTTTGCAACAAAGAATCCTAAAAATGATAAAAATATGATATTAGCTATATTTTGGACAAAGGATGCTTCAACAGATTTTTATTTTGATATGTATGCAAACCCTGAATTTATAATGGTAGAATCTCAATTTATATTATCTATAGATAATAAAAGAATTGAAAATGGAAAGTTTTAGAGATAAAACAAAACGATAATAAGAGGAAACAATATGTTTTTATTAAAAAACGATAAAAATGTATTGTTTTTTTATTAATATGAACTATATAATTTAGATATGGGAGGTGTATTATGAAGAAAAAAATACTTTTAATAACACCTGAGAATAAGGAGATAAACAAATTTAGAAAAAAGCAATTTAATAATTTTATTCAAATTACAATGCCATATTTAGCAGCTTTTATAGATGAGAATAAATATGAAATAAATTTAGTGGATGAATATAACCAAAAAATTCCCTTTGAAGAAAAATTCTATTTAGTTGCTATGACTGTAAATACATCAAATGCTACACATTGCTATGATATATCTAAAAAATTTAGAGATAAAAACACCAAAGTTGTTATGGGTGGACCTCATGCCACATTATTACCAGAAGAGGTTAAGAAAAACTGTGATTATATTATGGTAGGAGAAGGAGAAATTATATGGCCTAAATTTTTAGATGATTTTTATGAGGATAAAGCTAAGGTAGAATATATTTGTGAAGAAGTACCTAGTCTTAAAAATATGCCTATAGCAAGAAGAGATTTAATTTATAACAGGCATTTTACAAAAGGAGCAGTTATTTCTTCAAGGGGTTGTCCTTATAAATGCAGTTATTGCAATTTAAAACAGATTTACTGTGAACCCTTTAGAACTAGACCCATTGAAGAGGTAATAGCTGAAATAAAGACTATAAAAAGTAAATATTTTGTATTTTGGGATGATAATTTTTGGGGAGATATTGACTTTGCAAAAAGATTATTAATGGAATTGAAGAAACTTAATAAAAGGTGGGCTGCACAAGTAACCTTAGAGAGATGTAAGGATGAAGCTTTATTAAAATTAGCTAAAGAGGCTGGCTGCATATATCTTTTTGTTGGAATAGAATCTTTTTCCCAGGAGAGTTTAGGTAGTGTTAATAAAGGTATAAATGATGTGAACAAATATAAAAGTATAATAGATAAAATTCATGATAATGGTATTTGTGTACAAGCAGGAATAATATTTGGATTTGATACAGATAAAAAAGATGTATTTAAGAAAACATTAGATGCTTGCAATGAATTTGGAATAGATGGAGCTACCGTGAGTATATTGACCCCTTTGCCTAAAACTCCAATATATTCTCAGTTAAAAAAAGAAAATAGACTAATAACTGAAGACTGGAGCTATTATAATGGAAAAACCAGAGTAGCTTTTCTTCCTAAAAATATGACTTCAGAAGAATTATTTGAAGGGTATATGTGGTTTAGAAAAGAGTTTTATTCCTTAAAATCTATTTACAAGAGGATGAGAAAATCTAAAACAAATATTATTTATAACTTAGCTATGAATTTAGGATATAAGCTAGGTATCAGTGGTACAAAAAATCAATGAACCTATAGTAATTCCTTTTGCAATGGAGATAGTTGTTCCACACTTTTTATTATCTGAGTCTATTTTAATCCCACCAACATGACATTCTGATAATGGTGAAACATTCATATTAAAAGGTATATTATGTTAAAATATACCTTTTAAGTAATTTGATTTTATTGACAAATGAACTACTTTATACTATTATAAAAATGAATTATAAATTCAGTTTTGAGGTGATTGAGAGTAAAATGGTTCAAGTAAAAAAAGATGAAATCAAACAAGCGATTGAAAATGCGGCAATAGATACAGTCTTAGAAAAAGGATACCTAAATACAAAAATGAGTCATATTGCTGCAAAAGCAAATATTTCAGTAGGCAATATTTACATTTATTTTAAGAACAAAGAAGATTTATTTTATACCGTTTTACCACAGTCTTTTGCGGATATCTTAAGAGAGTATAATTCTAGAATATTTCCTATATTAACAAAAGCCTTTTTAAAGAAGCAGCAAAACTTAGAAAGATACCTTCCAACCAATAAACGAATAAATGATTTAATATCAATTCGGAAGAGATTATTAATTCTATTTAGGTATAGTAAAGGAACAAGATATGAAAATTTGAGAGAAGAAATAATGGAAAATATGACACAACATGAAATTAGATTTTTACAGAAGTATAGTCTGGCTAATTGTAATATAACTCAAAATTACAAAATTATAAGAATGGTATTTGATAACATGCTTAATGTATTACTGGATTCATTGGAAGGTGATATGGATGTTGATGAACGAAGGAATGTAGTAAGATTTTCCTACGAATATAATTTAGCTGGATTCAAGAGGTTGCTTAGAAAATACATTAAATAAAACTATTTTTGCAGCTTCTTAGAGGTTATTTACTGGAGGAGAAATGAACATAGGTTTAGTAAGACATTTCAAAGTTAATTGTAATACAAAGATGTTTATGACATCATATGATTTTGAAGAATGGGTAAGACAATATGACAACAGTGATATTATAGAAAATGAAATTGATTTTGGAAATATAAAATGGCAGAAATGTTTTTCAAGTGATTTATATAGAGCTGTAAGAACTGCAGAAACTATATTTGAAGGAGAAATACTTAAAACTAACTTATTAAGAGAAGTATGTATCTCTCCAATATTCAAAAGTAGTATAAAGTTACCATATATATTTTGGTGTATTAGTGGCAGAATTGCCTGGATTTTTAAACTTAAATCACAAATGGAAACTATAGAAGATACCAAGGAACGGGTAAAAGAATTTTTAGATACTATAGAGAATCAATATGATATGAATATATTAATCGTCTGTCATGGATTTTTTATGAAAACCCTACAAAAAGAGCTTAAAAGAAGGGGATTTTATGGGGAAAGTATAAAAAGACCAAAAAATGGTACATTGTATTTATATAAAAAATAATTCAGACAATTGTGTTTTTTGTGAAATGCAAAAACAAGGAGGTAAATCATGGTTGATTTAGGTTTAACAGATAAAATAGCTTTAGTAACAGGTGGGACACGAGGGCTTGGAAGAGCTATTGCTGAAAAGTTAGCAGAGCAGAATGTAAAGGTAGTCATAACTGGTGTTAACGAAGATAGAGCAAAACAGGCTGCAAGTGAAATAGCATCTGCTTATAAGGTTGAAGCATTAGGATTAGGGCATGATGTAAGCTCCGAGGAGTCCACTAAGCAAGTAGTAAAACGCATTATTGAAAGATTTGGAAGAATTGATATTTTAGTAAATAATGCAGGTGTAACAAGTGATGGCATAATGATGACTATGAAAAAAGAAAACTGGGATAAGGTGCTTGGTGTAAATCTTACTGGTGCATTTAATTGCACAAAATTCGTATCTAAACATATGTTAAAACAAAGATCTGGCAATATAGTTAATATAGCCAGTGTTGTAGGTATAACAGGAAATGTTGGTCAGGCAAACTATTCTGCCTCCAAGGCTGGGCTTATAGGTTTTACTAAAACAGTGGCAAGAGAATTAGCAGACCGGGGCATAAAGGTGAATGCTGTTGCTCCAGGATATATATCAACAGATATGACAGCAGCACTTTCAGAAAAAGTAACTGAAGAAATGTTATCTAAAATTCCCATGAAAGCTTACGGTAAACCTGAGGCAGTAGCTAATGCAGTTTTATTCCTTGTTTCAAACATGTCAGAGTACATTACAGGGCAAGTTATAAATGTTAATGGTGGAATGGTGATGCAGTAGAATCATTAGGAGATTTAGAAAGCAAGAAGTCTTAATTACTATTATTATGCTGATATTAAGGTGGGAAATTAAATGATAGATTTATTTAGAGCATTTACTACAAAGGAAGATTTTTTTTACGATGGTGCATTTATTGCGAAAGTAAAATATCAACGATTCCAATCAAAACTAGACAAAGAAACTTATAAAAATGAAATTGTAAAAAGCAGCAGGAAGCTTTGTGTAATTAACTGTAGTGGATATATTAATAATGAAATTGCAGAAACATTAACAGTTTATTTAATGATGAATGTAACTGTTAAAGAATCTGTTCAAAAAGAAACCATTAAAGACTACGGAACTTTATGGCGTAATTTTTCAAAAGAAGAAATTTCAAATTTTAGCCATCTAACAGGAGATACAAATTCTATTCATCTTACAGAAAATCCCGTTGTACAAGGATTGTTTATTTTGAAAGAACTTTGTAACACCACTCAAGCTAAAGAAATAGAAGTAAAATATATTCATCCTGTTTATGGAGGTAATCCAGTCTATATAAAATATGAAGAAAATCTTATTATGGGTTTTAGTAATGGGATACTATGTTTTCAAGCAACTCTATTTTAAAATTTTTTTATAAAATGTGAATAAGGGAAGTGTAAAATTGCTTTGTATTAATGACATACTATGTCGTAGTTTTCATATTTAACGTAACAACTGAAAAAGCGAACTAATATAACGGTTCCTTATTAAAGTATAAATCTGCTTGAGGTGAAGTTATAAATGAAAAATAAAGTAGAATATTTGTATGAAAAGGATAATGTTCTTAAGGTGATAATAAATATAAAAAAAGGTTTCTTAGGAACCAGCGGATATCTTGTATTTTTAATTTTTATGCTGCCAGTTGGACTTTTAATAATTCTGTATATGCTGCTCGAATTATTGAATTTAGAAATTTTAAAATGGTCTTTGAAAGATATACTTTTAATGATTTTTACAGCGGATATTAGTATTTATATAGGGTGTATGTCTCTTTATCAATGGCTGAGGTATAATTTTGGAAAAGAAATTTTAATACTTAATAACAAGGATAAAAGCTTGAAATATCAACAATTAGTACTCGGTTTTGGAAAAACTAGAGTTTTTGATTACTGTAATATTTCAAAAATAATAGCAGAATCGGAACATGGTAAATATAGAGAACATTACTGCTGTTTAATACATGAAGAAAAAGAGTTTAGATTTGGTATTGTAAATGACATTAAAGAAGGAAAAAATATAGTAATGAGGATAAACGATTTTATTATTAGGTGATTAGTTTCACAATCTTCTTATTTAATGTAACAACTGAAAAAACGAACAATTTACTAGAACACTGTATTATTTAAACCTGAATTTTACGGTATTTTTACGTCCAATACAAAATTACGATCTATTTATTGTAAATTTACGATATATAGACTTTCATTTTAAATTGTGTATTAAGTATAATAAATTATTATATAGAGATATAGAAAGGAAAGAAACTTATGAAAGATATTATTATGAATTTAAAGCTTCCACAAGAAACAAAGGACTTTTTATGTAAAACAAAAATTGAAGAGGATGAATTTGAAGATATAAATATTAAATTTTTTAATAAGGAATGTGGATTTTTGTGTGATGTGGTAGAGTGGACAAAGATAAATGATAGTACACTAAAGGATTTATTGATGATGATGAAGACAACATGCAATTTTGGAATGGAGTATTGGAAAGCTTCCGAGAGTGGTGTTTAGAGTGAAGAAAGATCTTTTAGAAAAAATAGAAAAGCAAGGAGGACTCAATTCTCCATATAGTAAAGATATTTTAGTTTCTGTAGAAGATTTTTTTGAGGGTAACAATGTATTAGGATCATTTGCTGCTAATGCATGTACAGAAAATCTAGATGTACATGAATTTTATGAAATACTAAAAAACATAAAGTTAAAAGAAAATGTTCAAGATGTTTGGATAGTAATTTGTGATATTGATGAGGAGTGGCCATATTCTGATACTATATATATTTCTGCTAATGCAAATGAAGGTATTATATATAAATGGTTTGGAGATGGATTTCCAAGTGAAGTATGGAAGATTGATTGTAAAGAAAACATATTAACAGAAATACCAGAAATAGAAAATGGATTTAAAGTATTTGGCGTATGGTGGGATTAGTAGAATGGATGGGGTCCACTTTGCTTTGATGTACTTAATAATTATAAGCTTGTATGGCTTGACCATGAAGAATACTATAATTGTGAAACTAGAGAAGAATTAGAAGAACTAGGAGAAACAATTTTTGATAACTTTAAAGAATTTATGGAATGCTTTTTTGCTGGAATTACACATAAATGTGGAATATAAAGGGCAGAAGATTTATAGTATCATGTTAAAAAGGTAAACAGTGTGGAGGCAAAAATGAACAAGGATATTATGACAGAGAGAATTCAGGCTTGAAGATATTAATTGGTTAATACATGGTGGTAAGAATAGTAATAAATACACTGTGGTGCTATTTTTTGTTGAAGCATGGGATGATTATTGATTATGAAAAAGAGAATGCTTTATGAAGTTGTAGATAAATGTAAAACAAAGATTGTTTACATTTAGAAGGAAGGAAATTTAACAATGATTACTGAAAGAAAAAAAGGCTTGAAATATTTATATCTTGCATTATATTGTTTTGCTGTTTTTGGATTAGAATTATTAATAATTACATTGGAACAGTTTATTTACGGAAAATCTTTAAATGAATTTGCTATGTGGCAAAATTTGATACATTGGACAACAACGTGCATTGTATGGGGGACATGCTCATGGATGTTACTTCACTCTGCAAATAAGAAGTTAAAGTTTAATATAAGGGCTTTTGAGCAAAAGCCGTGTGTAAAAGATATGTTAATTGCTGCAGCTTTATTAGTATTATACTGTGTGTACATAACTTATTTATGGGACTTAAACTTTAAGCCTTTTGCAGAATTAGCTGGTAAATTAAAGCGTTTTGGATCTAATGGTTGGATAGCTTTTATTTTTCAAAATATATACTACATATTTGAAAGTGTACTGATTTATCTATTTATTGCTTTCGGGCAAGAATTTGGTGAAAAGTTTTGGAAATCTTCAAAAATACCTTGGGGTGGAATTTTGCTAGGGTTGTCATGGGGATTAATGCATATATTTACTAAAAATATTACTGTTGGATTATCAGCAGTTTTAAGTGGAGTGGCATTGGGTCTTGTATATATTGTTATGCACAAAAATCCAAAGTATGCTTTTCTTTTTATAGCTGTAATGTTTATAATATAAGCTTTGAAATAATAATTTATATTAAGAGTACAAGAATATTCTATACCATTTGAAGAGGAGAATGGCAGGTTTACCCTATTTGGATATAGAAGGTAGGGTATAAAATGAGGAACTGCATATTGTTGAACAAACCTTTGAAAAGCACTTATGATATCCCTCATTGGAATACATAAGTGCTTCTTATACTTGTGCGGAATTTGCGTCAAATGTTGTAGATATGTTTGAATTCCATAAAGTAATATCATTGCCTGCAGCAGCATGAGCGGTAGTTATGGGAATAACGGTTGAAAAAATAAAAATCATTGCAAGAATAGCATAAAAGAGACGAATAGTTTTTTCATCAACATTAAAAATCTTCCTTCAATAATATAAAACTAAAATTACCATTGCTAGATATCTCTGTTATATCTTTCTATAAGAGTGCAACATAAAATACTATGAATACTCTACACTATATTCCAAATACTTGTAAATTAATAAAAAGAACGCAAGTAAATATTATCCTTTTGTTGAATTTTTAAAACATAAGAGGAATTTAAGGAAGGACATAGAATTAAATAAAGAATTGCTAATTAAAAAAGGATATTTGGTTTTAAAATATAAAAGAGTAATAAATTAATTTTTGAAAGGAAGAAAGTGAATGCATAAAAAAGGATGTATATTTATTGTAAGTTGTTTCATAATTAGCTTATTATTTATAGCAACTAAGGTATCCGCCGCGCCAGTTCAGAAAAGATTTGGAGGTAGTGACAGATATGCCACATCCATTAATGTATGCAAGAATAATTGGGATAAATCAGATTATGCAGTTCTAGTCTCAGGAGAAGGTTTTGCGGATGCCCTTTGTGCAGCTCCACTCGCTAAAAAATTCGATGCACCCATAATTTTAACTAACGGAAAAGTTTTAAGTAATGATATAAAAAATGAATTAATTAGATTAAATGTAAGGAAAGTATTTATAATAGGTGCTTCAGGAGTTATAAGTGAGGATATAGAGAGACAAGTATATGGAATGAATATAGATTGTGAAAGAATATCAGGAAATGATAGATATGATACTAGTTTAAAGGTTGCACAATATATAGGTATTAATAAAGGGGTAGTAATAGCATCAGGAGAAAACTTCCCAGATGCATTATCTATAGCACCTATGGCGGCTGCTAAAGGAATGCCTATATTATTAACAGACAAGCATGGATTAAAGGAGAATATAAAAAATTATATTGAAAATAGTGTAATAGAAAATTGTTATATTCTTGGTGAAGAAGGTATAGTAAGTGATGATATAACTAAAAATATTAATAATTGTAAGAGGCTAAGTGGTGCGGATAGATATGAAACTAACCAAAAAATAATTAATGAATTTTCTAACAATATAGACTTTAGCAGCGTTTATGTGGCAACGGGAGAAGGTTTTGCAGATGCATTATCTGGTGCAGCAGCGGCAGCAAAAACAAATTCACCAATTATATTTACAGATGGTAATGTAATGCTTATAAAAACTGTACTTACTCTAAAAGTATCCTCAATAAATGAGATGCGGATATTAGGTGGAGGAGAGGTTATGCCAGATGAGGCAGCCCAAACTTTATTAAGTGATAAGAAGATAGTTAGATATGTTTATGATGCAGAGAAGGTAAGCAGAATGCTGAAGAATAATTTTGAAAGTGACGGAAGGAAAATAGTATTTCTTACTTTTGATGATGGACCATCAACTACAGTAACTCCTCAAATATTAGATATATTAAAAAGTAATGATGTAAAAGCAACTTTCTTTTTACTAGGATGCAATATTGAAGCTAATGAAGAAAGTAAAAATATAGTAAGGAGAATTTTACAAGAGGGACATGCCATAGGAAATCATACCTACACTCATAACCTTAAAATCATATATCCAGGTAATAAAGTAAATTCAGATAAGTATATGGAGGAAGTTAGAGAAACTAATAATGCAATAAGCAACATTATTGGACAAGAATTTAAAACAAGAATCACAAGGATGCCTGGAGGATATATGTCTAGAGTATATTATAATGATCCTAATTTAAGTGCTTTTAATGCTGTACTAAGTCAAAACAATATGTATAGTATAGATTGGAATGCATATGATGGAGATTCAGAAGGCGGACGAAAAAATGCAGAACAATTGCTGCAAGAGGTAAAAAATACAATTGGAAACAAAGAAAAAGTAGTTTTACTAATACATGATACTTATGGTAAAGAGGAAACAGCTAAGGCTTTACCAGAAATTATAAAGTTCTTAAAAGACTGCGGATATGAATTTAGGACAATAAAATAGTTTTATTTGTGAAAAGGGGAAAATAATATTATACAATTAAATAAAAATACATTAAAAATAGTGGTGTATCATCACTATTTTTATTTGAATTCATTCACCATATCACTTGAACTAGCTAAAGTAAAAAAATCTCAGCATTAAAATATGAAATTTCAAGAAGTTTTGATAATAATAATTAATACATATACATTATTTAAAATTAATTGAGATTAGTCTATAATATAAATAACAAGGTGAAATTAATTAATAATAAGAATATTAAGGGGATAAATGAAAAAATTTAATATATAAATAATTAAGATAGGATGGATAACTATGACTATGTATTTAAATACAAGTAAGCCACTTGAAAATTATAAAGAATTATTTAATGAAGAGTATTTTATTGATAAGTCAGAAATAATAGATTTACTTAGCAGTAGAATATTTACTAAAAGTAAATATGTTTGTATAACAAGACCAAGAAGGTTTGGAAAATCATCAGTTGTAGATATGTTAGGTGCTTATTATTCTAAGGGTGTAGATTCAAAAGAGGTTTTTGATAGACTTAATATAAGTAAGTTTGATGATTATGAAGAGTATTTAAATAAATATAATGTTATAAGTATAAATTTTAATAAATTATCAGATAGGGGAAATAACTATGAAGATTATATAGAGAGAATAAAAACTAATTTAATAAATGATATACTAGAAAAATATCCAGAAGTAAATGTAGAAAAATATTTTTCTATAAGCGACATATTAGAGAGTTTAAATGATAAGTTTATTTTTATTTTTGATGAGTGGGATTATATTTTTAATAATAATTTGTTTGCTGAAAATCAAAATGAATTTTTAGAATTTTTAAGAGATCTTTTAAAGGATCAGCATTATGTAGCTTTAGCCTATATGACAGGAGTTCTTCCTGTAAAGAAGTATTCAAGT
>CAZKOJ010000076.1:0-20194 GCA_964554365.1 uncultured Clostridium sp.
AATTCAAGCAAGAAGTTATGATGCAAAAGACGGTACTAAAAGATACGTTACTGAGGTTGTTGCTGAAGAAGTACAATTCCTTGAATGGGGAGGCGGAAACAAACCAGCAGGAACATCCAATGGATCTTCATCTGGACAGATTGGAAATACTCAAGAGTTTAATGAAACATCCTATGGAGAGGATATCACTCCGGTAGATGATGGAGATATCCCATTTTAAAGGTAAGGAGGGAGAAATATGCCAAATAGAGAAGGCGCAAGAAGAAATTCTGGCAAAATGAGAAAAGCTAAGAGAAAAATATGTGGATTCTGCTTAGATAAAGCTGAATCAATAGATTATAAAGATATAAATAAATTAAGAAAATATGTTACAGAAAGAGGAAAGATTCTTCCAAGAAGAATTTCCGGAAACTGTGCAAAACATCAAAGACAACTTACTGATGCTATAAAGAGAGCAAGAAACATAGCATTGCTACCATTTACAACAGAATAGTAAGTATAAGTGAAGAATAAATATTCTTCACTTTTTTATTTTGTATAAAAGATAAAATATAAAATTCAAATCTAAAAAAGTATCAAAATTCAACTTATCCCACCTGTTATAAGTGGTGTAAACAACTTATCTCTTAAAATCATAGATTATGTAATGTTATCTTAAATTATCAATAGGAGAAAAAATTGACATTATTGGGAGTGCAACCTATACTATAGTGTATCATAAGGGAAATAATATAGATATGGAGAGGTTTTTGTGAAAAAAGTATTAGTTGTAGATGATACTAAAAATATAAGAATGCTTATTACTACGTCTCTAGAAGTGGAAGGTTATAAGGTTATTACTGCATCTAATGGAAATGAAGCATTAGAAATATTCCAAAATACTAGCTTAGATTTAGCTTTCATGGATATAAAAATGCCAGCAATAAGTGGTACAGAAGTGCTAAAAAGAATAAGAAGTATAGGCAACAACACACCTGTAGTTATAATGACTGCTTTTGCTACAGTAAAAAATGCAATAGATTGTACTAAACTTGGAGCAGTAGCCTATTTACAAAAGCCTTTTACTACTGAAAAAATTAAGAATGTTTTAAAAGAAATTGAATATTTAATAGAAGATAATAAATTATGTTTGGATTGTGCTAAAGATTTAATATCTAAAAATCAACTAGATAATGCAGAAAAAATATTGAAAGAAGCATTAATTAAAGATGCTGAATGTGGAGAAGTTTACTATTTAATGGGGCAAATACATAATATTAAAGGAGAAAGTGATAAGGCTGAAAAATTTTACAAAGCAGCACAAGTATTTAATTATAAGTTATAAAAGCTTATGTGAGGTGTAATAACATGTATATAGTAATTATAGGCTGTGGTAGATTAGGTAGTACAATTGCAAGAGAACTGGGTAATGAACACGATATAGTAGTTATAGACAAGGATGAAAAAAATCTAAATAGATTAGGAATAGGTTTTAATGGAAAAATAGTACAAGGTATAGAGTTTGATAACGATATTTTAATAGAGGCTGGCATTGATAAGGCTGATGTAGTTTTAGCTGTATCACCAGATGATAATATCAATATAATGGCATTACAAACAGCAAAAGAGTTGTTTGGAGTAAAAAATGTTATTGGAAGAGTTTCAAATTTAAACATGACACCCATTTACAAGTCATTAGGCATAGAAACTGTTTGTCCTACTAGACTTGCAGCAGATGTGATAAAAACTAGAATATTTAATAAAGGTGAAATGGATATAATGGCTCTGGATGATAAAATATCCATTATTCAGTTATTTATAAAGAAAAATAAGTTGAGAGTAGATTATATAGAAAAAAAATATGAATGTTCTATATCTGCTATTGTAAGATATGGTGAAGTACAGATAGCTGCAAGTGATGATGTAGTGTACAAAGGTGATAGTGTTATATGTGTTATTTGCAATAAAAATAAAACGAAAATTATTGAGGATTTAACAAAGGAGATATCTATATGAAAGCAATTATCGTTGGCGGTGGAAAAGTAGGATATTATCTTTTAAAAACATTGCAAGAAAAGGGATACAAAACCATATTGATAGAAAGGGATAGAAAAATATGCACCAAAATAGCAGAGGAACCAAATGTAGAAGTTATATGTGGTGATGGTACAGATATAGATATTTTAAATGATGCTGGAATAGAAGATACTCAAGTTGTAGCAGCAGTTACAGGGAAAGATGAAGAAAACTTTGTAATATGCCAAATTGTGAGAACAAATTTTAATACATCAGAGGTAATTGCAAGGATAAATAATCCTAAAAATAGACCTGTATTTAAAGCTATAGGTGTAAAAAAGACGGTTTGTAGTACAGAAGTTATTGCAAATTTAATAGAAAGTGAATTAGATGATAAAAGACTTAAGGTAATACAGGCTTTAGAAAGAGGAAGAATGATATTACTTGAAACAATAGTGGATAAGAATACAACCTGGTGCGATAAGGATATAAGCTCTCTTAGCTTGCCGGAGGGGTGCATAATCGTATCTATACTAAGAGATGATAATGCAATTGCACCAAAAGGAGATATAGAAATAAAGAATGGGGACAAAGTTTTTATAGTAACTAATATGGATAGAAGAAATGCATTAGAAAAAAATTTAATGGGGAAGTGATTTAAGTGTTAAATATTAAAAAGGTTATAAACGGTATAGTTACAGAGCTTAGCTATGTGTTTTTTTTGATGCTAATAATTATGGTCCTTTCCCTAATTTTTATGAGGTAGCAATATGGAAGGTGTAAAGAAAAATTATGATATTAAAATAATATTATATTATATAGGATATATAATACTCGGAACAGCAGCATTAATGATAGTACCTATTATTACATCACTAGGTTATAGGGAATGGAATCCGTTAATAGACTTTATTATAAGTTTTTGTATTTCTGTGGATTTAGGAATAATGCTTATACTTTGGGGTAAAAGTGCATTAGATAAAGTTAGAATTCAGTGGAAGCATGGGCTAGTTATAGCTGCACTTTCATGGATTGTGCTTATGTTTTTATGTGCTATACCATATAAATTAAGTGGAAATATTAATTCATTTTTGGATGCTTGTTTTGATGTTATGAGCGGGTTTACAACCTCAGGACTTATGTTAATTCAAGACTTGGACCACGTATCTATGGGATTAAATATGTGGAGACACTTAATTACATTTGTAGGTGGACAGGGAATGGTAGTATTAGCATTATCTTTTCTTGTTAGAGATAACGCTGGTGGATATAAGATGTATGTTGGGGAAGGAAAAGATATAGAATTAGTACCAAATGTAAAAGGAACTGCTAAAATTATATGGATTATAAGTATAGTATATCTTTTAGTTGGTACGGTGGCTCTTTGGGTTGATGGAATAGTTATAGGATTAAAACCAGTATCAGCATTTTTTCATGGATTATTTATATATATGTCTTCTTGGAGTACTGGTGGATTTGCACCTATGTCTCAAAACATTATGTATTATCATAGTATATCCTATGAAATTATAACAATAATATTTTTTATAATAGGTTCATTTAATTTTGGGCTTCATTATGCAGTATGGGAAGGAAACAAGAAGGAAATATTTAAAAATATAGAAACTCAAAGTTTCTTTATAACAGCAACTATCACAAGTTTTCTTGCTGCTATTTTTTTAAGTAAGCTTCATGTATATAATGATGCATTAGCTACATTTAGGAGAGTGGTATATAATGTGTTATCAGCTCATACTACAACGGGTTTCGGAAATTTATATGCAAGGCAATTTGCCTTAGAATGGGGAGATTTTGGAATTTTTATAATGGTAATAGCTATGCTTATAGGCGGATCGGCTTGTTCTACAGCAGGAGGATTTAAAGGACTTAGAGTTGGTATAGTAATAAAGGGACTGATAGGGGATGTAAGAAAATCATTAAGATCTGAAAGAAGAGTAAGCGTATTTAAATTTCATCACCTTAAAGAGCATATATTAAAGGATGAAATTATAAAGGCATCAGCTCTTATAATAATTTGTTACATTATCCTATTTGTTATAGGTACAGGTATTGGAGCATTTTATGGGTATCCCATTTCACAAGCAGCATTTGAAGCAGCATCAGCTACAGGTAATGTAGGACTTACTATAGGAGTTACAGCACCTAGTATGCCGTCTGTTATGAAAATATATTATATAATAGCTATGTATTTAGGTAGACTAGAATTTATGTCTGTATTTGCTCTAATAGGGTTTGTATTTGGAGGGATAAAAAGGAAATGCTTAAAATTTTCAAAATAGTATGTGCTTCTTTAATTTTCTGTATTATTATGCCTTTCGTTTGTAAGGCTGAAAACTATACTAGGATAAATGATCTAATAGAAAATAGTAAAGAGTCTAACGGAAAAACAGTAACTATAAAAGCAGAAGCTATTGGAGAACCTTTAAATAGGGGGAAATTTACTTGGGTTAATGTAAATGATAGCAGCAATGTTATTGGAATTTGGATGAAAAAAGAAGAGGCTAAAAAGATAAGTAGATTTGGTAGTTATAAAGAAAAAGGTGATATAATAGAGGTAGTAGGGGTGTTTAGTAGAGATTGTAAAGAGCATGGAGGAGATGTAGACATACACTCTAAAGATATAAAAATATTAGGAAAAGGTTATAAAAAATCAGAAATAATAGATAGAAAACGAAGAGATATTGCAATTTCCCTTTTAGTATTCACTGGAATACTTGGAGTAATATATTATAGAAAAGCAAAACTTTAAAAAAAAGCACTATAGATTTTTAATCCGTGGTGCTTTTTAACATTAATTAATGTATGCTTTGTTTAAATTATTAAAAAATTTAGTTTAATATTGTGTTACAAATTATGTATAATAAGATTATGTACTAACTAGTATTTTAAATAAAGCTTTATTTATTGCATAAACATGGAAAGATAACTAAAATAAAATTAGATACACTATATATATAAAGGGGATGGGACAAATGAAAAGAGAAGATTTCAACATAATGTATAATGTTAAAATAATAGAGGAATTAAAAGCAGAACTTCTGTGTATAATTGCTGACTTTTTTAAAATACTTACGAAGGGGAGTAATGTAGCTCAGAACGCAATATTAGATTGTATTTCTGGTGCAATAATAGTATTATACTTACTATCAGAAAGATTAGGTTATTCGCACACAGCTGTAGATGAAAACATGAAAAAAAAGTTAAAGGTGGGTATAATAGAAGAAGATAAGATAGAGAAAGAAGGTAAAGATTTGAGTAAACTATATAACCACTTAAAAGAACGAGAATAATGGAGGAAAAAATGAAGGATAGAAGTTACAGTACCAAAGCAGTAGTAGAGGCAGGTTTGATATCAACTTTAATTGTAGTAATTATGCTTGCTAATGTTTATGTTCCTGTTTTTTCACTAATTGGAATGTTGATTTTACCTATTCCCGTAACGGTACTTTACATTAGGCACAATTATAAAGTTACATTAGGTGCAGTAATAGTAAGTTCGGTTATTATAGCCATAATTTACAATCCAATAGCTGCATTAAAAATCTTAATTTTACTTTCCACTACTGGAATAACTTTAGGATATTGTGTAAAACATAAAAAATCAGCTAGCACAACGTTAATGCTATTAACTGTAGCAGCTGCTATTGCTATTGCAGCGACCGTGTTAATACTATCATATTTAGTAATGAAACAAAATTTTGTTGAGTTTTTAAATCAAAATGTTGTAAAGGTAATGCAGGATTCATTAAGTATGACAAAAGAAATGTATACTAACATGGGAGTTAGTAAAGACAAATTAGATGCTTTAAAGGGCATAGAACAATTTAACAGTGTGGATGTAATATTAAAAAACATATTTACAATATTATTTATGAGTGGATTTATGTTAGCATGTTTAAATTATTCTATAACAAGAATTATACTAAAAAAGTTAAAATATGAAGTTGAAGATGCAAGGCCTTTTAATGAGTTCTATGTTAGTAGTAAAAAGGCAGCAATGATAGCTATTTTTCTTTTAATAGGATTATTGCTTAATAAAAATAAGATACCTATAGGAGAGTCTATAACCATGTTTGGCTATTTTATTCTCCAATTTATTCTTCTATTAAATGGATTGGCCCTTGCTTCATATTACTTGAGAAAAAAACTTAAGATGTCAAATTTAATTTCAAACTTAGTATTAATATTGGCTGCTTTTTCACAGCTGTATATTATTTTGGTTTATTTAGGATTTGTAGACATAGTGTTTGATTTTAGAAAACTTGACCCAAATAGAAGGCCTAAAGTAGAGTAACTGGAGGCTTATTGAATGGATAAAAAATATAATTATTTTATAACAAGTAATAAAGTGTATATGGTAATAATAGCTATCCTTATTTCAGTGCTGATAATTTATGGACACTTTTACATAGGAATAATATCTATAAGTTTGTATGGAGCACTTGTAGTGTATAATATAAAAAACACTAAAGTTAAAAAAGGTGAATGGAAGAAATTTATAGAAAATTTCTCATCGAAATTAGATAATGCCACTAGAAATACCCTGATAAAACTTCCTTTCCCATTAATTATAATAGGTAGAAAAGGTGAAATTCTTTGGTATAATCAAAACTTTTCATATATATTTAAAGGTGAGGATATATTAGGTAAAAACATTGGAAATGTAATAAGAGAATTCAATTTAAAGCAAACTTTAGAGGGTAAAAAAAATGTACTTAGAAATGCTAAACTAAAGGAAAAATATTACGATATATACAGCAATGTAGTGGATATATCTGAAGATTTAGAAGATAGAATAGTGCTTTTATATCTTTATGATGTTACAGATGTATTAAAAATGTCTAAAAGTATAGATTCAAATAAATACACTATAATTCTCATAGAAGTAGACAATTTTGATGATGTATTAAAAACAATTGAAGAGCATAAAAGACCATTAATTATAGCTGAGATAGAAACAACTATAAATAGCTATGCTCAAAATTTAAGTGGAATGCTAAGAAAATATGATGATAATAAATATGTAGTATGTGTTCAAGACAAATATATTGAAAAAGAGATGGAAAAAAAGTTTGAAATATTAGATAATATAAGAGAAATAAACATGGGAAACAAATTAGCAGTGACTTTGAGTATAGGGGTAGGACGTGGTGGTGAAACTCCAATGCAAAATGAAAATTATGCAGTATCTGCTAAAGAGTTAGCACTCGGCAGAGGTGGAGACCAGGCGGTTGTTAAAAATGGAGAAAAACTCTCTTTTTATGGAGGAAAGACAAAAGAAGTAGAAAAAAGAACTAAGGTAAGAGCAAGAGTTATAGCACATGCTCTAGTAGACTTAATAAATGCCAGCACTAATGTTTTTATAATGGGGCATGTAAATCCAGACATAGATTGTCTTGGGGCAGCTGTTGGAATTTATAGTACTATAAAACTTTTGCAAAAGGATTGTTTTATAGTGTTAGATGAAACTAATAGCAGTATAAACCTTATCCTAGAAAAAATTAAAAGCGAAGAAGGATACGAAAAAGTATTTATACATAGTAAAGATTGTATAGAGAAAATGGAACAAAATAGTTTGCTTATAATTGTAGATGTTCATAGCAGAGGATATGTACAAAATATAAATGTAGTAGATGCTTTTGAAAAAATAGTTATAATAGATCACCATAGAAAATCTACAGATTTTGTAGAAGGAGCACTTTTAAGTTATATAGAACCATATGCATCTTCTACATCTGAATTGGTTACAGAAATGCTTCAATATATGGTTGAAAAACCTAAAATAAAAATTATAGAGGCTGAAGCACTTTTAGCTGGAATTTGTGTTGATACTAAAAACTTTTATTTTAAGACTGGGGTAAGGACTTTTGAAGCAGCTTCATTTTTAAGAAGACTAGGAGCAGACACTATAGATGTAAAGAAATTCTTTGCAGATGATTTAGACACCTATTTAAAAAGAGCTGAAATTATTAAATCGGCTCAAATATTTAATAATATAGCAATAGCTATATGTCCAAGTGAAATAGAAGATACTGTATTAGCTGCACAAGCTGCGGATGAGCTACTAAATATTACAGGTATTCAAGCATCATTTGTTTTTGTTAAAATAAAAGATAATGTATTTATTAGTGGAAGATCTTTAGGTGATATAAATGTGCAACTTATACTTGAATCATTAGGTGGGGGTGGACATATGACTATGGCAGGAGCAAAAATCAAATCAATTACAATAAATGAAGCTTTAGAGAAGCTTAAAGATGCCATTGGCAAATACATTATGGAGGGTGAAGAATAATGAAAGTTATACTTTTAAAGGATGTAAAATCAGTAGGAAAGAAAGGAGATATAGTAAATGCTTCTGATGGATATGCAAGAAATTATTTATTACCAAGAGGACTTGCACAAGAAGCTACAGATTCAAATCTTCATGTTTTAAACAATAAGAAAGAAAATGAAAGAAGACAAAAGCTTTCAGAAATAGAGGCAGCTCAAAAATTAGCCGAAAGTTTAAAAGGAAAAGAAGTTAAACTTTTAGTTAAAACAGGGGAAAATGGAAAGTTATTTGGATCTATAACAGGAAAAGATATAGCAGATGAAATGAATAAAAAATACAATGTTAGAATTGATAAGAAAAAAATTGTAGTAGATAACATAAAACAAGTAGGAAGTTATGATATAGAAGTAAAGCTATATCCTGAAATTTCAACTAAAATAAAGGTTGTTATATCGGAAAAATAAGGGGGAAAATGTGTGAAATCACAATTTGTAGATGAATTAGAAGAAGACCTTGTGAGTACTATACCTATAGCTACTCAAATAAATGTATTATATGAAATATTAAATAAAGTAATAGATGAAGGTACTATAAGAGCTAGAACAGTAAAGCACAAACTGCAAACTTATATAAAAAGTAAAGATAAGTTTAAGAGACTATATGCTTTAAACAAAATAGTAAGTGATGGTAAAGGTATAGAATCCGTACCAGATGAATCAAATATCTATGAGGTTTTAGAAGATACAAATGTTTGGATATCTGAAGCTCTAGCACAAAAATATATTAAAAGTAAAATAGAGACTGAAGTAGAACAAAATCTTATGGAAAAACAGGATAGATATTTAGATGAAGTTAGACTAGGCATAATAAAAAAGCAAAAGGGTCCAGAAAATGCAAAGACACTTAAGAAATATGGAGAGCTTGAAGTTTTAGACTCTAAAAAGTTAAGTAAAAATATTCAAAGTCTTTTAAGACCAGAATGTTTTTCAGAAATTATTGGACAGGAAAGGGCTATAAAATCTATTTTGTCAAAATTAGCATCACCATATCCACAGCATATTATTTTATATGGTCCCCCAGGAGTAGGTAAAACTACTGCTGCAAGACTTGCATTAGAAGAGGTTAAAAAACTACAATATACCCCTTTCATAGGAGATGCCAAATTTGTAGAAGTAGATGGAACTACATTAAGGTGGGATCCAAGAGAAATAACAAACCCATTGCTAGGATCGGTACATGATCCTATATATCAGGGAACAAAAAGAGATTTAGCAGAGACTGGTGTTCCTGAGCCGAAACCTGGACTTGTTACAGAAGCTCATGGTGGAATACTTTTTATTGATGAAATTGGAGAATTGGATGAGATGCTCCAAAATAAATTATTAAAAGTATTAGAAGATAAAAGGGTAGAGTTTTCATCTTCATACTATGATCCAGATGATGACAATACTCCTAAGTATATAAAGTATCTCTTTGAGCATGGTGCGCCAGCAGATTTTATATTAATAGGTGCAACAACTAGAGAACCTAGTGAAATAAACCCAGCTTTAAGATCAAGATGCACAGAGGTTTATTTTGAGCCTTTAAATTCAAAAGATATACAAAAAATAGTTGAAAATGCAGCTGAAAAGCTTGATATAGATATAGCAGAAGGTGTAGCAGAGACTATAAGCAGATATACTATAGAAGGCAGAAAAGCTATTAATATGCTTGCAGATGTTTATGGTTATGCATTGTATAACAAGGAATTAGATGCTTCAGATAACAAAATTAAAATATCTAATGAAGATTTAAAACAAGTAATAAGTATAAGCAGGTTAGTACCTTTTGAAGATATAAAAAATGAAGTGAAGTACGAAATTGGTCATACGTATGGATTAGGTGTAAGCGGGTATCTAGGCTCTACCCTGGAGATAGAAACAGCAGTTTTTGAATCAAGGGAAAAGGGAAAAGGTATGGTAAGGTTTAATGATACTGCAGGAAGTATGGCAAAAGATTCTGTATTTAATGCAGCTTCTGTAATAAGAAAAATAACAGACAAAGACATAAGCGATTATGATATACATGTAAACATAATAGGAGGAGGAAAAATAGATGGTCCTTCTGCTGGTGTAGCTATTACAATGTGTATTATAAGTGCACTTTTAAATAAACCATTAAGACAAGATGTAGCAATTACAGGGGAAATATCTTTAAGGGGTAAGGTAAAACCTGTTGGTGGAATATTTGAGAAAATTTATGGGGCAAGAAGAAAAGGAATAAAACTTGTTATTATACCTGGAGATAATTTAAGAGAAGTACCTTTAGGTATTGAAGATGTACAAGTAAAATCAGTTAATGATATAGAAGAATTAATGGAACTAGTTTTTTAAAGTAATTCTAAGGAGAGATGACCCATGGATGCACCTCTTAGGAGTATGCCTCATAACATAGAGGCAGAACAAAGTGTAATAGGTTCAATGCTTTTAGATAAAACTTCCATAGCTGAAGCTATGGAAGTTTTAAAAGCTGAAGATTTTTATAAGAATGCACATAAGGTTATATTTACTTCTATATTAGATTTATACCAAAAAGATATAGCAGTAGATATAATAACCCTTACAGAAAGTTTAAAGTCTAACGATAAGCTAGATGCAGCAGGTGGTATAACTTATATAAGTGAGTTGAGTGGTTCGGTTGTTTCTACAGCAAATATACAATCATACATAAAAATAGTAAAAGATAAAGCGTTATTAAGAAATCTTATTAAATCCTCAACTAAAATAATAGAAGAAAGCTATAAAAATCAAGATGATGTTTTAGGTGTTATTGATTTAGCTGAAAAGAAAATATTTGATATTTCTAATAATACTAATACCTCAGACTTTGAACCTATGAGTGCGGTTCTTGAAAGAGGATTTATAGAAATAGAAAGACTTTTCAACAACAAAGGTCAGACTACAGGAACACCTTCTGGATTTAGGGAGCTGGATGCTAAGACTTCAGGTTTCCAAAAAGGAGATATGGTACTAATTGCAGCAAGACCATCTATGGGAAAAACTACTTTTGCATTAAATATAGCAGAGTATGCAGCTTTAAGAGCTGGCAAAAGTATAGCTGTGTTTTCATTGGAAATGTCTAAAGAACAGTTAGCATATAAGCTTTTATGTTCTGAAGCTCATGTAGATATGCTTAAACTTAGAACGGGTAATTTAGAAGACAAAGACTGGGAAAATATAGCTAAGGCATCAGGTCCACTTGGTGGAGCTAAGATATTTATAGATGATACGGCTGGTATTTCTGTTATGGAAATGAGATGTAAATGTAGAAGGCTGAAAATAGAGCACGGTATAGATATGATAATCATAGACTATCTTCAGTTGATGTCAGGAAGTAAAGGATCAGAGAGTAGGCAACAGGAAGTGTCTGAGATATCAAGATCAATTAAAGCATTAGCAAAAGAGATGCAGTGCCCAGTTATTGCACTATCTCAGCTATCCCGTGCGCCAGAGGCTAGAACAGATCATAGACCAATGCTTTCAGATCTTAGAGAATCTGGATCCATAGAGCAGGATGCAGACATTGTTATGTTTTTATATAGAGATGAATATTATAATAAAGAAACAGAAGAAAAAAATGTAGCTGAATGTATTATTTCAAAACAAAGAAACGGCCCTACAGGAACTGTTAAATTAGCGTGGCTTGGTCAATTTAGTAAATTTGGTAATTTAGATGTTATACATCAAGAATAGAAAGTGAGGCTAGCAAAACTAGTCTCATTTTCTATTTAAAGCGAAAATAAAAAACTTATTAACTTTTATGTAAAAATTAAGTAGAAAATTACTTGATTAACATACAAAACTATATTAAAATTAAAAATAGATGCTTGCTCCTATAGCTCAGTTGGCAGAGTAGCTGATTCGTAACCAGCAGGTCACAGGTTCGATTCCTGTTAGGAGCACCAACAATTCTAGTTGAATTTTTATTTTTGTGAATAAGTAATATGAATAAGAAGTCAATTATATAGGAGTTTCACTATATGCATGCTCGAAAAGTCATTTCTAAGCTTTGAGGCACATTCAAAAAAATAACTAGTCAGTCTGCTAGTCTATTTTGTGTCATACTGCGTCAGCAGAACCCTTTGATAGAACAACTATCAGCGGAACCTGTTTCCTTGTCTGACACAAAATATCCGTCGCATCTTTGACTTGTTATTTTCTTTCATATGCCCAATATATATAAAATGTATTGAAATTTTTCCTTACTGTATTATAATTAAAATTAATAGGCTTAATAAAGTATCAGTTCTAAAAAACAAATCAATAATATGAAAGTAAAAACAAATTCGTAATGTTTTTTTATTTACTATCATTCATATATTATGTTATTTAAAAATTTAATCTTTAATTCATAGATATTACTATATAAAACAATACTGTGTAGTAAGTTTATATGCAAATGTTTAAAAATTAACGAACTATATTTATTTAGCATTATATTTAATGATGGTTTAGGGGGTATTTAATTGTTAAGTGAGATAAAAAAGGATGATGACAAGATTTTGGATTCAGAAAAAAATCAACATTTTAATAACAGTAACTATATGAATATATATAAAAATATGCCCTGTGCTGTAATATTATTAGATGAAAATCATAAAGTTATTGAGTTAAATAACAAAGCACTAAATATATTTTATGATGGGAATCTAGATTGTCACTTAGAAAAAATAATGAGTAAAATTACAAAAGATTTGGTAGAGCTTGATAAAAATGAGATGGAACAAAAATGCGAATATGAAATGACAATAAATGAACAAGTTAAATATTTTAAAGTTACAGTAAGTCCTATGGTAAATACATTAAATACTAATAATGGAAATATTATGGTGTTTGAGGATATCACAGAAAACAAGTTAAATGAAAATAAATTAAAAAAAGAAAAAGATGATGCAGAAAATAATAATATAAGCAAGAATATATTCTTGGCAAATATAAGCCATGAAATAAGAACTTCAATTAATGGAATAATAGGAATGACAGAGTTAACACTAATGACAGATTTAACTATAGAGCAAAAAGAAAACTTAAATTTAGTAAAATCTAGTGCATTGAAGTTGCTGGATATAGTGAATGGCATATTGGATTTCTCTAAAATACAATCAGGAAAAATAAAACCTGAGAGTATAGAATTTAACTTTAAAGAACTGTGTAATGAAATTATAAGAGTAAGTACTATGAAAGCATTAGAAAGTAAATTAGAATTTAAAGTTAAAGTAGATGAGGGTATACCAGATGTATTGATAGGTGACCCTATAAAATTAAAACAAATATTGGACAATCTTATAGATAATGCTATAAAGTTTACTAAATATGGGACTGTATCTCTCACAATGGAAAAAGGTGAAACTGTAGATAAGAAAATGAGTCTTAAGTTTTATGTGAAGGATACGGGAATAGGCATAGATAGGAAAAATATTCCGAAGTTGTTTAGAAACTTTATTCAGATAGATAACAAGAATTATACAAAAAATCTTAAAGGTACAGGATTAGGGCTTTGTATATGCAAGGGTCTTGTAGAGATGATGGGTGGAAAAATAGAAGTAAAAAGTAGAAGAGATGTGGGAACATTATTTTCATTTAATGTATGGCTAGAAAAGGGTAAAAAATATGTAAATTCCAATGCCAGCGATAAAAAGGATAAAATGGTTTTAAGTAAAAGAATAAACAAAAAACTAAATATTCTAATTGTAGAAGATGATAAAGCTAGCCAGATGGTAATATATAATTTGTTTAAAAAACAAGGTCATATATGTGACGTTGTGAGTAATGGACAAGAAGCAGTAACTATATTGGAGAATAAGAAATATGATTTGATTCTTATGGATATACAAATGCCTATAATGGATGGAGTTCAAGCTACTAAAATTATAAGAAAGTCAGAAGAGAATAATGATGAGCATATACCAATTATAGCTCTTACAGCGTATGCATTAAAGGGAGATAAAGAGAAATTTCTAGGTATAGGCATGGATAATTATATATCAAAACCATTCAATGTAGAAGAATTACTAGGAACTGTATATACAATGTTTAAAGATGATGAAAATAATTCATACTTTATAAATAAGCAAAATAATACGGATGGTGGACCCTTGTTTTTATATCTTTTATAGCATGTAACTGCTATTTTTTCTGCCAAGTGATTAGTTTTATGTTTATAGTATCATAATAACAAATAATATTATTAGATAATGAGGTGTTATGTGATGAAGGGTATTATTGACAGATTTGAAGAAGATTTTGCAATAATTGAACTAGAAAGTATGAAAATATTAAGTGTAGAAAAAATTAAAATTCCACAGGAAGCTGAAGAAGGTGATGTGCTAGATATAGGGAGCACAATAACTATAAATTATAAAGAAACAGAAAAAAGAAAAAAACAAATAGATGAATTATCAAATGATTTATGGAAATAATAAAACTAGAAGAGAGCTAAAGTGATTCTCTTCTAGTTTTATTATTTATAATACTGTTAATAGTCTAACATGCAAAATGAAGATTGTTATAATTCAGAAAACAAAATAATTAGAAGTTAATAATAACGAATTTTAATATGGATTTCAAAGATAATATTCGTATTTGTTATTGACTGAAAGTTATAGTTTTGATACCATAAGATAGGAGGGATGAACATTGGAAAATAAATATGATGTTATTATAATTGGTGCAGGACCTGCAGGGATATTTACAGCTTTAGAGGTTACAAATCTTAATTCAGACTTAAATATTCTTATAATAGATAAAGGAAGAAACATAGAGAACAGAAAGTGTCCAGCAAGGGATATGGGTAAATGCGTTAAATGTAATCCTTGTGGTATAACCTTTGGTTGGTCAGGAGCAGGAGCTTTTTCTGATGGGAAACTTTCCTTAAGCCCAGAAGTTGGGGGAAGAATACTTGAATATGTTTCAGAAAGTGAAGCAAAAAAACTAATAAAATATTGTGATGATATATATTTAAATTTTGGTGCGAATAAGGCTGTATATGGTCTTAATAATGAAAAAATAGATAAAATAAAATATGAAGCAAGTAAGCATAATATTCGTCTTGTTGAATGTCCTGTGAGACACTTAGGTACGGAGCTTTCTTATGAAGTATTAAGGAAGATGTACTATCATTTAATAAATAATACTAAAACTCAATTTAGTGAACTTACAGAGGTAGAAGAAATAATTGTAGAAAACAATCAAATACAAGGAATCACTATAAAAAATAATAAGGGCACAAAGAGGATAGAAGGTAAATATATAGTTGTAGCTCCAGGAAGAGGTGGAGCAGAGTGGCTTACTAACCAGTCTAAAAAATTAAATTTAAAAACTACAAATAATGCAGTAGATATTGGAGTAAGAGTAGAAGTTCCAAACTCTATAATGGATCATTTAACAAAGGATTTATATGAAGCAAAGCTTGTATATTATTCTGATACTTTTGATAATAAAGTTAGAACCTTCTGTATGAATCCAGGTGGTGTTGTGTCAGAAGAGCATTATGATGGTGAAATAGCAGTAGTAAATGGTCACAGTTATTCAGAAAAAGAATTAAGGACAGAAAATACAAATTTTGCAATGCTAGTTTCAACCACCTTTACTGAACCTTTTAATCAACCAATAGCATATGGAAGATATATTGCAGAACTTGGAAATATGTTAACTGGTGGGGGCATAATGGTTCAAAGGTTGGGAGATTTATTAAGTGGCAGGAGAACTGATAGTTCCAGACTTACAAAATCTACTACTGTGCCTACTTTAAAAGCAGCAGTTCCAGGTGACTTAAGTTTTGTACTTCCACAAAGGCATTTAACTTCAATAGTTGAAGCTTTAAAAGCTTTTGACAAAATAGCACCAGGGCTTTACAGTAAAAATACATTGCTTTATGGAGTAGAGGTTAAATTTTATTCAAGTAAATTTGAAACTAACAATAAGTTTGAAACTAGAATAAAAAACCTATATACTATAGGTGATGGAGCCGGTATTACAAGAGGTCTTATGCAGGCATCCGTTACAGGCGTAGTTGTAGGAAGAGATATAGCAAGTAAATAATACAGCTTGTATATATAGATAACAGTTAGCTTAATTAAAGAGGAGGAAACTTTTATGTCAGCATTTATTGTTTTAGGAGCTCAATGGGGAGATGAAGGAAAAGGGAAAATGACAGATTATCTTGCAGAGAGTGCAGATGTTGTAGTTAGATTTCAAGGAGGAAACAATGCAGGTCATACTGTAGTTGTTGAAGATAAAGAATATAAACTTCATTTAATACCTTCAGGTATACTTTATAAAGATAAATTAAATGTAATAGGTAATGGGGTAGTTTTAGACCCTAAAGCTTTATTTGAAGAAATAGATTATTTAAAAGGTGTTGGAGTTGATGTTACTCCAGAAAACTTAATAATAAGTGATAGAGCACAACTTATTATGCCATATCACAGAGTTTTAGATGGTATAAAAGAAAAATGTAGAGGTAAAAAAGACATAGGAACTACTGGGAAAGGTATAGGTCCTTGTTATACTGATAAAATGGAGAGAAGTGGTATAAGAGTTTGTGACCTTATGCACAAAGAAGTTTTTGAAGAAAAACTAAAAGATAATTTGGAAATGAAAAATGATATAATAACAAAAGTTTTTAATGGAGAAGCATTAGAATTCGAGAAGATATATAGTGAATACTTAGACTATGCTGAGAGAATAAGACCTTTTGTAAAAGATATATCAGTAGAAGTGTATAACAATATTAAAGCAGGAAAAAAAGTATTATTTGAAGGAGCTCAAGGAACATTACTTGATATAGATTATGGAACATATCCATTCGTTACATCATCTAATACTATTGCAGGTGGAGTGTGTATAGGTGCTGGTATAGGACCAACTCTTATAGATAGTGCAGTAGGTATAGCTAAAGCTTATACTACGAGAGTTGGAAAAGGTCCTTTCCCAACAGAGTTGTTTGATGAAACAGGAGATTGGATAAGAGAAAACGGACATGAATATGGTGTAACTACAGGAAGAGCAAGAAGATGTGGATGGCTTGATCTTGTAATACTTAAAACCACTGCTAGAGTTTCAGGACTTACAAGTTTTGCTGTAACTAAAATAGATACATTAGCTGGTCTTGAAAAAGTTAAGATGTGTGTGGGATATAAGCTTAATGGAAAAATTATAGATTATTTCCCAGCAAGTTTAGAGGATTTAGCTGAATGTGAACCTGTATACGAAGAGTTTGATGGATGGGATAAAAGCATAGAAAGTGCTAGAAATTACGAAGAAATTCCAGAAAACGCTAAAATATATATTAGAAGAATAGAAGAGTTTACAGAAACAAAAGTAGCCATAGTTTCTGTAGGACCAAAGAGAGATCAGACAATAAATGTAACTGATATATAAACAGGATTCTTGGCTTCAGGTGGAGTTTTTTCACTCCATCTGAAGCCTAGAAACCGTTATCCAGGGTGGTAGACATCGGATAAAATTAAATAAAGTAATAATCATCTTAAAAAATTCAGATATAATAATGTTATATCTGAATTTTTTATTATATATTGCTGGAAAGTGATACTTAATTATAGTATATTTATAGATGTAAATTTACAGATATTAAAGGATGCGTTAAAAATGGATAATTATGTACATAGTGATGAATTTTTTTGTTTCTGCCATAATACTTTTCAAAATTTAAAAATACCCGTTAATTTTTTGGACAACCAAGGAAAGATAATTTACGCTAACAAAGCATTTGGAGACTTTATGGAGATTCCACGTGTTGAGATAATAGGTAAGAATTTTAAAGAGATAAATCCAGAAACTACATTTATAGATGCTATAAATAGTAAGAAAACTAATGTAGCAAAATCATGTAAGTTTCCAAATGGTAAGAAGATGGTTTGTAGTAGGTTTTCTATTACAAATGATAAGGGAGATGCTGTAGGTGGATTGGGTATAGTATTATTTGATGAACTAAAGTATATTGAAAAAATTACAGATGAAAATGAAAATCTTAATAAAATGTTAAATCTGTATAAGAAAGAGATAGCAATATGTAATAATTCAATTTATACTATGGATAATATAATTGGAAAATGTGACAATATAAAACAGTGCAAAAGAGATGCAGAAAAAATGGCCACTGTTAATTTAAATCTTATGATTATGGGGGAAAAAGGAGTAGGCAAAAATATATTTGCAAATGCTATTCATAAAAATAGTAATAGAAAAAATAAACCTTTTATAACTATAAACTGTGCAAGTATATCTAAAAAAAATTTTGATGTGGAGTTTTTCGGATATGAGGAGGGAGACTTAGATAAACAATCATCATTTAATCACATGGGAAAATTGGAGTTAGCTAATGGAGGTACTATATTTCTTCAGCAAATAAGCGAATTACCTTATGATATGCAAGCTAAGCTTCTTAGCGTAATTAAAGAAAACTCATTTACAAGAATAGGAGGTAAAAACTCTATTCAAGTAGACATAAGATTTATTTGTAGTAGTTCTCCAAACATATATGATATGGTGAAATGGGGTAAAGTTAGAGAAGAATTGTATTATAGACTTAATGTTCTCTCTATTAACATACCGACTTTAAGCGAAAGAAGAGATGATATTCCTATTTTAATAGAGCTGTTTAAAGACTCTCTTTGTAGTAGGATGGGATTAACGAAAAATATAAATAAAAATGTAGTTGATATATTAGTTCAATATGATTGGACAGAAAATGTTAAAGAACTCAAAAATGTAGTTAAAAGAATTTGTTTGAACTCATCTAATACAGATGTAACTATTGAAGATTTACCTAGCTATATAACTAAGAATTGTTTTATAGATAAATCTTCTGTAGAAGATAAAAGTTTGGGAGAACTATTAAATAAAGTGGAATTAGAAATTATATTGAAATGTTTAAAAAAGTATGATTTTAATAAAGAAGAAGTAGCAAAAAGACTAAAAATACGAAAAAATACACTATATAGAAAAATCAAACAATATGGGCTAGAATAGTTATAGTGTACAATCATGTGTTAAAATAGGTGGGGGTGACAAAATGGAAAATATAGTAACAGAAAAAGAATATGAAATTCAATATTATGAAATAGACTACAATAAAAAATTGTTGTTAACAAGTCTTATGAATTATTTAGGGGATATTTCTACTAAACAATCAGAAGATATAGGAGTAGGATTAGAGTACATGAGCAATCGAGGGATTGCATGGGTGCTTTATAAATGGAGTATTCATATAAAAAGATATCCTTCATTTAGAGAAAAAATAAGGGTTAGAACTACTCCGCGTTCTTTTAGAAAGTTTTATGCTAACAGAAGCTTTGAATTAATTGATTCACAGGGAAACACAATAGCAGTAGCTAATTCTATATGGTTTTTGATAAGCGTGGAGAAGAGAAAAGCCATGAGAATAACAGAAGATATGTATAAAGCTTATGGAATGGACAAGAAAGATACTAATGGTTTAGATATAAAGAAAATAAATCAACCACAAAGAATAGATAATAAAAAAGCATTTAATGTAAGATATAGTGATATAGATACAAATAAACATGTAAATAACGTAAAATATGTAGATTGGGCAGTGGAAACAGTTCCTTTAGATATAGTGCTTAACTATATACTTACAGATATAGATATAGCTTATGAAAAAGAAACAACTTATGGTGAAATAATTACAGTGTTAACAGAGATAAATAAAGAAAATAATAGATTTATATGCTTACATAAAATAGTAGATAGAGAGAGTAGGCAGTTAGCTTTATTAGAGACTATTTGGGTTAAAAAAGGTTAGACTGCTGATTTTATTTATCAGCAGCATTTTTACCAGCTATAAAACCAGAGCTCCAAGACCATTGTAGAATAAATCCTC
>CAZKOJ010000077.1:0-19849 GCA_964554365.1 uncultured Clostridium sp.
ATTTTGTGTCATACTGCGTCAGCAGAACCCTTTGATAGAACAACTATCAGCGGAATCTGTTTCCTTGTCTGACACAAAATATATGTCGCATCTTTGACTTGTTATTTTCTTTCATATGCCTAAAGCTAAAAATTCAATTAAGGAGAGGTTTTATGTCACAATACCACATGGATATAAATGGAAAAATTCAATTAATGGATTATAGTAGTATTTATGATTACATGGCTATAGTAGATAAAAGCGATAACTTTATAATTACACTAAATGATACAGAGTCTCAAAATATAGACATTGTATGCAGAATGTTAGAAGATAATCGATTTTTAGTTGTTTGCGATAAAGAATGTGATGATGGAAAATATCATATTAAGGCTGTGAAGTATTAGCAATTGCAGTCAATGAAATCATTATTTTAAAGGTTAAAATAATGTAGGATAGAAACCGTTAAAATATATTTACATATATGGTAGAAAAAATAAGAAAACAAAAGATAAATTTAAATAAGACGAGTTTTTTATAAGTAAATGGAGAATTTCAGTTATTATACACATTGAATAAAAACAGAAAAAATATTAATATTTAATTAAAGTCAAAGAAAGTCAAAGTCAGGATGGTGTACTTATGGCAAGATTATCAGATGTTATAGAAGACTTCATAAAAGAGATGCTAGGTAGCAGCCAAGAAAGTGAACTACAAATTGGGAGAAATGAATTAGCAAATCATTTCAGTTGTGCTCCTTCACAGATAAACTATGTTTTAACTACTAGATTCACTACAGATAAGGGTTATTATATAGAAAGTAAAAGAGGTGGGGGTGGATGTATAATAATAAGACGTGTAGAGTTTAACCAAAACAAGTCACTTGCAGATATTATAAATGAAAAAATAGGTGATAGTATAACTTATGATTCTGCTGTTCATTTAATAGAAGGATTGTTAGAGTCAGATATAATTTTAGAAAGAGAAGCTATTATTTTAAAAGTAGTTATAAATGATAGAACTTTAAATATTTCAATTGACAATAAAAATAAATTAAGAGCCGATATATTAAAGTCAGTAATTATGGTTATATTGAATGAATCATAAACAATTTAATTTAGTGAATTAATTTAATTCTTTAGGTAGTATTATTAAGCGATTTAGGAGTGATAATATGTTGTGTGAAATATGTAAAAAAAATGATGCCACAGTTCATATAACAAAAATAACAAATGGAATGAAACAAGAATTTAATATATGCGAAAAATGTGCCAAAGAAAAAGGCGAGTTTAGTTTTACAAGTCAGATGGAGTTATCTTCACCATTTACTTTTCAAAATATATTAAGTGGAATAATGGATTATATAAGTAGTGGAAATCAGTCTCAATACAATTTTGATTTTTCTTGTAAAAATTGTGGAATTAACTTTGAAGAGTTCAAAAAAAAGGGTTTAGTGGGATGCAGTGATTGTTATAAAAATTTTACAACTGCATTAATTCCAATTATAAAGAGGGTACAAGGAAATTTAGAGCATACAGGTAAGATTCCAGGAAAAGCTGGCAAGAATATAATTAATAAGAGAAAGCTATTAAAACTAAAGGAAGATTTACAAGAAGCTATAGCTATTGAAGAATATGAAAGAGCGGCAGAGATAAGGGATTTGATTAAAGAGCTTAAAAAATCTGAGGAATAGGAGGCTTAAGTTATGAAAAATTGGATTGAGTGTTGTGAAAAAAATGATGATCTAGTATTAAGTAGTAGAATAAGACTTGCAAGAAATATAAATAAAGTTCCTTTTCCTCATAAGCTTGAAGAAAATAATGGGAGAAATGTTGTAAAGTTAGTTGAGGATGCATTTTATTCAGCTTCAAATATTGAGGAAGAATTTAAAACAAATTATTTATGGCAAAAAGATTTAGTTTCAAATCAGGTATTTTTAGAAAGACATTTAATAAGCAAAAATCTTTTAGATAATAACAATAAAGCAGCATTTATATTAGATAAAAATGAAACTACAAGTATTATGATAAATGAAGAAGATCATATAAGGATTCAGTGCATAACAGCAGGATTAGATTTAGAAGATGTATATAGTTTCGCTGATAAAGTAGATAATATTTTAGAAGAAAAAATTGACTACGCTTTTGAAGAAAAGTTGGGATATTTAACTACATGTCCTACAAATATAGGAACAGGATTAAGAGCATCTGTTATGATACATCTTCCAACACTTTCTTTAAGTAATAAAGTAAATGGAGTACTTAATGCAGTAACACAAGTTGGAATGACTATAAGAGGATTATATGGGGAAGGATCTAAAGGCAGAAGTAATATATATCAGATATCTAACCAAATTACCCTAGGACTTAGTGAAGAAGAAATAATAAGTAATTTAAAAGCTGTGGTAAGCCAAGTGGTAAGTGAAGAAACTACATGCAGAAAAATGTTAATAGGTAAGTATAAATATGAAATAGAAGATAGGATTTACAGAGCACTAGGAGTATTAAAATCCGCAGTACTTTTAAATGCTAATGAGTGTTTAAAACTTTTATCCGATGTAAGATTAGGTGTAGAAATGGGAATAATCAAAGATATAAATAAAGTAATGCTAAATAAAATTTTAGTAAGCACTCAAGCAGCTAATATAAATCAGATGCATAATAAAAAATTATCAGATAGAGAAATAGATTTTAATAGAGCTAAAATTGTGAAAAAGAGTTTAGCAAATGAAGCTTTGTAATTAAAGGATGGTGAGTTTAATATGATGTTTGGAAGATTTACTGAAAGAGCACAGAAAGTACTTTTCTATGCGCAAGAAGAGGCCCAAATTCTTCAACATGGCTATGTAGGGACAGAACATATACTATTAGGAATTTTAAAAGAAGAGGGTATGGCTAAGAAACTTTTAAATGACGCGAGTATTACTTCAGAAGATGTAAGAGATTTAGTAGAAGAATATGAAGGCAAGGGAGATGTAGATTTATATAAAAATGAAATACCTCTTACGCCAAGAACTAAAAGGCTATTAGAATTAAGTTTATTTGAAGCAAGAAATTTAAACCACAATTATATAAGTCCGGAGCATATGTTGTTAGCTCTTATCAGAGAATCAGAGGGTGTGGCATTTACTATATTAAATAATTTAGGTGCAGATTTTGATAAGTTAAGAAAAGAATTAGAAGATTCCCTATCTGGAGAGCATACAACTAATAATAATGAATTTGCTAAGGGAAATGGTGAACCGACTCCTACATTAGATCAATTTGGTAGGGATTTAACAGTTATGGCTAGAGAAGGCAAATTAGATCCTGTAATAGGCAGAGATAAAGAAACTCAAAGAGTTCTTGAAATAATTTGTAGAAGAACAAAAAATAATCCCTGCTTAATAGGAGATCCAGGAGTAGGTAAAACAGCTATAGCAGAAGGGCTAGCACAAAAAATAGTAACAGCTAATATTCCAGAAATACTTAAAGATAAAAGAGTTGTAACGTTAGAGCTTTCTTCTATGGTAGCAGGAGCAAAATATAGGGGCGAGTTTGAAGAAAGATTAAAAAAAGTAATGGAAGAGATAAGAAAGGCTCGTAATGTTATATTATTTATAGATGAGATACACACTATAATAGGAGCAGGAGCCGCAGAAGGTGCTATAGATGCAGCTAATATATTGAAGCCAGCACTAGCTAGAGGTGAAATTCAATGTATAGGCGCTACTACAATAGATGAATACAGAAAATATATTGAAAAAGATGCTGCTTTAGAAAGAAGATTTCAACCTATTGTTGTTGGAGAACCTAGTAAGGAAGAAGCTATACTTATACTTAATGGATTGAGAGATAAATATGAGGCACATCATGGGGTAAAAATTACAGATGATGCCATACAAGCAGCAGTTAATTTATCAGATAGATATATAGCTGACAGATTTTTACCAGATAAGGCAATAGATTTAATAGATGAAGCTGCATCAAAAGTTAGAATTCAAAGTTTAGTTGCTCCACCTGATCTAAAAAAATTAGAGGGAAAGCTTGAAAACACAACTAAGGAAAAAGAAGATTCTATAAGGGTTCAAGACTTTGAAAAGGCAGCAAGATTAAGAGATAAAGAAAAAGAAATAAAAGATAAATTAGAAGGTTTAAAAACAAGTTGGAAAACTAAAAAAGAAGTATCTACTCTTATGGTGTCGGAAAAGCAGATAGCGGCAGTAGTTTCTAAATGGACTAATATACCATTAGAGAAGTTAACGGAAAAAGAATCAGAGAAGTTATTAAAGTTAGAGGAAATACTCCATAAAAGGGTTATAGGACAAGAAGAGGCTGTTAAGTCTATATCAAGGGCTGTTAGAAGGGCTAGAGTAGGACTAAAAGACCCTAGGAGACCCATAGGATCATTTATATTTTTAGGTCCTACAGGAGTGGGCAAAACAGAGCTATCAAAGGCACTGGCAGAAGCTATGTTTGGTGATGAAAACAATATGATAAGAGTAGATATGTCAGAGTATATGGAGAAGCATACTGTGTCAAGACTTATAGGATCACCACCTGGATATGTAGGTTTTGAGGAAGGTGGACAGTTAACTGAAAAAGTAAGAAGAAATCCTTATTCAGTAGTATTATTTGATGAAATAGAAAAAGCACATCCAGAAGTGTTTAATATATTATTGCAAATACTTGAAGATGGAAGACTTACAGATGGAAAAGGGAAAACTGTAAATTTTAAAAATACAATAATCATTATGACATCTAACGTAGGGGCTTCTACTATAAAAAGACAAAAATCTATGGGCTTTTCATTGGATAATAAAAATGTAAAACAAAATGAATATGAAAAAATGAAGGAAAATGTAATGGAAGAATTAAAACGTTCTTTTAGGCCTGAATTTTTAAATAGAATTGATGATATTATAGTATTCCATCAATTACAGGAAGAAGATTTGAATCAGATAGTAAAACTTATGTTATATACAGTGAATGAAAGATTAAAAGAACAACAAATAGAGATAGAGTTCACAGAAGAGGCTCAAAAAATTCTGGCTAAAGAAGGTTTTGATCTGACATATGGGGCAAGACCTCTTAGAAGAGCAATAACAAAAATTGTAGAGGATAAACTTTCAGAAGAAATGTTAAAGGGTAATATAAAAAAAGGTGACAAAATTAATGTGAATACGGAAAATAATAAACTGAAATTTACTAAAATGTAATAATAACTTTTAAGAAACAATATATAAATTTAAAAGTTTATACATTGTTTCTTTATTTTCAAAATTTTAATTATTATTGACAACATACGGGAATGATACTGTATAATTATATTTTGTATAGAGGGAGGTGGTTTTCGTAGTAAAAAATAAAACCACTTTTGTGTGTCAAGAGTGTGGATACGAATCATTAAAATGGCTTGGAAAATGTACTAATTGTAATGCTTGGAATAGTATGGTTGAAGAAACTAAAGTAGTAAGTAATGCTTCAAATATTCGAGTAGGATTAAGCAATTTACCTAAGAGCATAATAAATATAAAATCTAGCGAATATGAAAGATTTGATACTGGTATAAAAGAATTAAATAGAGTATTAGGTGGTGGAATAGTAAAAGGATCTCTTACTTTAATATCTGGTGCACCAGGTATAGGTAAGTCCACACTGCTGCTACAAACAGCAAATAATATCTCTAAAAAGTATGGAAGGGTTTTATATATTTCTGGAGAAGAGTCAGAAGAACAGATAAAAATGCGAGGTGATAGATTAGAAGCTATGTGTGAAGAACTTTACATAGTTTCAGAGACTAATGTTGAAAAAATAGAAGAACATATAGAAAATACTAAACCTGCATTTGTAATCATAGACTCAATACAAACCCTTTTTAAGCAATCTATTAGTTCAGCACCTGGAAGTGTGTCTCAAGTTCGGGAAAGTTCTAACGATATTATGCGTATAGGCAAAATGAAGAGTATACCATTCTTCATAGTAGCCCATATTACTAAGCAAGGAGAATTAGCAGGACCTAGGGTACTTGAACATATGGTAGATACTGTACTGTCATTTGAAGGGCAAAGAACTGAAGAGTTTAGAATACTTAGAACTGTAAAAAACCGTTTTGGAACTACTAGTGAAATTGGGGTTTTTGAAATGAGAGAAAGTGGGCTTGAAGAAGTATCAAATCCATCAGCAGTATTTCTGGAAGAAACTGATTTTCAAAAAGAAGGTTCTATAGTTATAGGAGTAATGGAAGGAACTAGGCCTATTCTAGTAGAGATACAGGCATTGGTTAGTGAAACTAAGGCTGTTATGCCTAGGAGAACTGCTGTAGGAGTAGATACTTCAAGGTTAAATTTAATTTTAGCGGTTTTAGAGAAAAAGTTAAAAGTCCCTTTCTATAATTGTGATGTTTATGTTAATGTAGTAGGGGGACTTAATATTGAAGGAACATTTGCTGATTTGGGTTTATCACTAGCGCTTATATCTAGCGTTAGGTCTAAGGAAATAAACCTAGAAAAAATAATGGTGGTTGGCGAAATAGGACTTACTGGAGAAGTAAGGCCTGTAGCTTTTGGAGATAGACTAGTAAATGAGGCAGAAAAAATGGGATTTAAAAATGTTATAATACCAATGAGAAATAAAGAAAAAATAAAAAATAAGGATATAAACATTATAGGCGTGTCTTCACTTAGAGAAGCAGTAAATAAAGTTTTTTAATGTAGGGTGATTATGTTGAGATTAGAAAAAGATAAAGAACTTATGAGTATACTTAAACTTTTAGCACCTGGCACACAGCTTAGAGAAGGATTAGATAATATTTTAAGAGCTAAAACAGGTGGATTACTTGTATTAGGCGATAGTGAACAAATATTAAAAATAGTTGACGGCGGTTTTACTATAAATTCGGAGTACAGCCCATCTTATGTATACGAACTTGCAAAGATGGATGGAGCTATAGTGCTTAGTAATGATCTAAAGAAAATATTGTATGCTAATGCACAACTTATACCAGAATCAGGTTTGCCTACTTTTGAAACTGGAACCAGACACAGAACCGCAGATAGGGTAGCTAAACAGATAGGCTCAATTGTCATTGCTATTTCTCAAAGAAGAAATATAATAACAGTGTATAAAGGTAGTATAAAATATGTTTTAAGAGATAGTAGCATAATACTAGGAAGGGCAAATCAAGCATTGCAGACTTTAGAAAAATATGTAGCAGTTTTAGATAGAGTAGTAATCAATCTTAATATTCTAGAGTTTCAAGACTTAGTTACATTATTTGATGTTATGACAGCTATTCAAAGAACAGAAATGGTTATGAGAATAGTTTCTGAAATTGAAAGATATATATGTGAACTGGGAAACGAAGGAAGACTTATCTCTATGCAGTTAAATGAACTTGTAAAAAGCGTAGAACAAGAAGGAATACTTTTAATACGAGACTATTGTCAAAATGATATGGATTATAATGAAATATATAAACAAATTCAAGCTATGACATCAGAGGAAATGTTAAACTTAGATTATATATCGAAGTCTTTAGGCTATATAGGCGTACCACTTGTAGATACACTTATTTCACCAAGGGGACATAGGATGTTAAATAAAATACCTAGAATACCTACTAATGTAATAGAAAATTTGGTAAAGAATTTTAAAGAATTGAAAGGTGTAATGGAAGCATCTTATGAGCAACTAGATAAAGTTGAGGGTATAGGAGAAGCTAGGGCTAGGGCTATAAAAAATGGACTTAGAAGACTTAGAGAACAAATTATGGTGGATAATAATTTTAGCACAAAATAATGGTTAACATTATTTTGTGCTAAAATTGTTATCTGAATGTATATTTACCTAAAGTATTTATTTTATCGTTTTCTTTAAGAAGAATATCGAATAAGTTTAAATTTAAAGAGTTACAAAGGGAAGTCAGATAAAACAAGTTATTCCCAATTTCACGCTCAATGACATCTCTACAGCTATCACAAAGATTTCCACTCATATGGGTTTTGAGGCAGTCAGTTAAGGATTCTATATTCATATTATCATCATGTTCTGGTAAATTTTGTTTTTCTGCATTAAGTTTAACACATCCGCAGTTGGTAATAGATTTAGCAACTGCTCTATTTACTCTAGCATTAGATTCTTGAAGTTTAGTCATTATATCCAAAATACTTTTGTGTCTAAGTAAAGATTCATTTACTGCATTTTGGAAATCATCAAAAATTACATCTTTCATCAGGTTCAACTCCTTATAAAGATTTAAAATATGTTTTATAAATTAATTATAATTTTTTTCAGACAATTTTGTCAATAAAGCGTAGTACGAATTTTCATCTCCACCTATATAATAAATCAAGACTAATTTTATTGATAGGGGGATTACTATGTTAAATAATGGACAAAAAGTGTTTGTCCCAAATTACGGAGCAGGCATTATGACTCAGTGTGAGGATAAAAAAATGTGTGATATAAATATAGAATATGTAAGTATTTCTATTTTAGTTGATAATATAGATTTATATATACCTAAAAATAAATTGGTAAATTACAGAATTAGAAATGTTGGAAGTGAGAGTACTGTATCTAATGCTATTAAAATAATTAATTATGATGTTACAAATATTGAGAAGAATTGGAACAAAAGGTATAGGCAAAATAATGATAAAATAAGAACCGGAGATTTATTTAATATGTGTGAAGTGATACGTGATTTATATTATTTAAAATCTCAGGGGACGCTTCCGCCTGGAGAAAGAAAGATACTATGTAAGGTTGAAAACATGGTAGCAAGTGAAATTGCAGTAGTGTTTGACATAAAATTGGAAAATGCACTGCTCAAAATTAGGAATTTAGGTGAATAATTTATTAAATAAAGTTACTATTATTGAAAAAAACACTTTATTAATATATATTAGATATTAAAGGATTTAAAAATGAAAAAATTGTTAATAATTAAAAGGGAGGTGAGGCTTTTGCTTAAAAAAATATTAAGAGGGATTTTTACAATCATAGGACTCATATTGGGTTATTTAATTGGAGATGCAATAATCCATGCGAGTTATTTTCAAAAATTTGCATATATCAGCAATAGCCCTATAAAAACAGTTTTATTTTTAATTTTATCTACTTTATTCTTTGGAATTATATTATTTTTAGGATCACCTTATATTAATGGTGTAATAATAAAAATTATGGATTACATTGAAAAAAGCATTCAAAAACTTCCTGCTACGGAAATGCTGTTTGGAACTGCGGGGGCTATAACAGGGCTTGCAATAGCAGCTTTATTTGTTAATCTTTTGGCACGTATTCCTGTAATAGGAGCAATCTTGGCCATATTTTTAGCTGTTGTAATGGGGGCGCTAGGTGGAAAAATAGCCATTAAAAAAAGAGAGGAATTAATCGCTTTATTCTCAAATATAAGTATAAAAAAATCTAATTCTAAAGATAAAAAAAATAAAAATGATTACAACGTATGTCCTAAGGTTTTAGATACTTCTGTAATAATTGATGGAAGGATATTTGATATATGTCAAACTGGATTTATAGAAGGAGCTTTAGTGATACCGAACTTTGTATTAGAAGAGCTAAGACACATAGCAGATTCTTCAGATGGGTTGAAGAGAAACAGAGGAAGAAGAGGACTTGATATATTAAATAAAATTCAAAAAGAATTAAATATAGATGTCCAGATTTATGAAAAAGATTTTCCAGACATAGCTGAAGTTGATAGTAAACTTTTAAAGCTTGCTCAAGTTTTAAATGGGAAAGTGGTAACTAATGACTATAATTTAAATAAAGTTGCAGAATTTCAGGGAGTACCTGTACTAAATATAAATGAACTTGCTAATGCAGTAAAACCAGTAGTACTTCCAGGAGAAGAAATGAGAATACAAATAATTAAAGATGGTAAAGAATCTGGTCAGGGTATAGCATATTTAGATGATGGTACTATGATAGTTGTAGAGGGAGGCCGAAAATATATAGGTGAAACTAGAGATGTTATAGTTACATCTGTTTTACAAACAGCAGCTGGAAGAATGATTTTTGCAAAGCGAAAAGAGGAAGTATAGCATGAGTAGAAATTATGTAATTATTGTAGCTGCAGGAAAAGGGAAGAGAATGGGGTCGGCTGTAAATAAACAGTTTTTAAACATAAAGGATAGGCCCGTGCTCTTCTACTCCTTAGATATATTTTCTAAAAATTCACTTATAGATGGCATAATTTTAGTATGTTCAGAAAAGGAAATAGACTATTGCAGGGAACAAGTGGTGGAAAAGTACAATATAAAAAAAATACTTAAGATAGTATCAGGAGGAAATGAAAGACAAGATTCCGTATTAAATGGTTTAAAAGCTATTAATGATTGTGATGTAGTACTTATTCATGATGGAGCTAGACCATTTGTAAATAATAAAATTATTGAAGATGGAATAGAATATGCTAAGCTTTATGGAGCATGTACTTGTGGAGTAAGTCCAAAAGACACAATAAAAGCTAAGGGGATTGAAGGGTTTTCTAGTAAAACTTTAGATAGAAAAAATCTTTTTTCTGTTCAAACACCTCAATGTTTTAAGTATGATTTAATCATGAAATGTCACCAAGAATTAAAAGAAGATGGTGTTATTGTTACAGATGACACAAGTGTAGTTGAACACTATGGGCATAAAGTTTATTTATATGAAGGAAGTTACCGTAATATAAAAATCACTACAGAAGAAGACCTATCTGTGGCTGAAGCCATATTAAAATAGTAGTAAAGTATTATAATACAAATCTCTTACTTTTTAAGTTTAGTAAGAGATTTGTGCTATAAATAGTCGGAAAATTAACAATATAATTATGGGAGTTCTTTATATAATCTATGGGGAGGAATAATATAATGAAATTATCCAAAATGATACTGGGAACGTTAAGAGAAGCTGCAGCAGAAGCAGAATTAGAAAGCCATAAGCTTATGCTAAGAGGCGGAGTTGTGAGGAAAACTGCATCGGGGGTATATAATTTTATGCCAATGGGGATGAAGTCTATATACAGAATATATAAGCTAATACAAAACCAAATGGATTTAATAGCAGCACAGGAAATTCAAATTTCAACTTTAATTCCTGATGAAATTATAGATGGAGATCAAAGCAAATATAATGCCAGATTAGATGTATTTAAAACTGGCAATAAAAATGAAAGACAATTTTATGTTGGAGGACCTTATGAAGAAAGTTTTTTAGACTTTGTAAAAAGTGAAATAAAATCATATAAACAATTACCAATAAATATATATTCTATACAAAAACAAATGGTAAATGAGCAAAAACCTAAGTTTGGAATTATAAAGTCAAAAGAATTTAATAGTTTTCAATGTTATGGATTCTATAGCGATTTATGTGAATTGAAAAAAGGTTACGACAATCTAAATGAAGCTATCAATTCCATTTTCTATAAGTGTAAGTTAGATTTTTATAAAACAAATTCTAATAAATTTTTTATAAAACATTCTTCGGGTGAAGATCAAGTGGTTTCTTGTCAGGCATGTGGATATATAGAAGACTTAGAAAAGGCCAATTGTAATTTAGAGGATGAAGAAGAGGTCATGAAACCTTTGAAAAAAATTGCTACACCAGATGCTAGAACAATAGATGAATTAGCTGATTTGTTTAATACATCTAGAAGGTATTTTATAAAAACAATTATATATAAAATAAATGATAAAATTGTAGGTGTAATGGTAAGAGGAGATAGAGAAGTAAATGAAGGGAAGGTTAAAAACAAAATAGGTAGAGTAGTAAGTTTCCAATTAGCAGATGAGGAGACAGTAAGGTATGCTACTTCTGCCGAAATAGGATTTGCAGGACCTATAAATTTAAAATGCGATATGTTGTTGGTAGATGAAGAAGTAACCAGAATGCATAATTTTATGGTAGGTGCTAATGAAACTGGATATCATTATGAGAATGTAAATTACCAAAGAGATTTTATTGGTAACATTGGAAATTTTAAAAAAATAACAGAACATGATATGTGCCCACTTTGCAAGAATGCTTTAAAAATAGAAAATGCAATAAGCATAGGTGAGATATTAAATTTAGGAACAACATATTCAGAACCTATGAATGCTATGTTTTTGGATAGAGATGGAGAGAGTAAGCCTATATATATGATTAAAGGTTCAATTAATATAGACAGGTTACTAGCTTTAATAATAGAACAAAATCATGATGAAAATGGAATAGTATGGCCAATACATATAGCACCTTATGAAGTTGATGTTATATGTGCTGTATTCAAGAATGAAGAGCAAATGAAGGTTGCTGAAGATTTGTATAGAAAATTAAAATTATTAGGAATAGATGCATTATTGGATGATAGAGATGAAAGAGCAGGAGTTAAGTTCAAAGATGCGGATCTGGTAGGAGTGCCAGTAAGAATTACTGTAGGTAAAAAAATAAGTGAAGGTAAAATTGAACTTAAGTTAAGAAAAGATAGTGATATAGAAACTATAGACATAGAAGATATGGAAAAAAGAGTTTTACTTGAACTTAATAAAGACTAATTTAATAAATAAAGCGGTATTACCGCTTTATTTATTTTAAAATACCTTATAAAAATATTAATAAGGGTTAAATAACTCATCATAATATGTTAAAATATTTAAGAGAAATTCAGTTAAATCATATAAATAAATTTTGCATATAGATATTAATTTAATAGTATATACAAAAGTAGGAGGCAGGGTACAGTTATGAAAGTTTTTAATACACTGACAAGAAAAAAGGAAGAACTCATTACTCTGGTAGAAAAAGAAGTAAAGATGTATGTTTGTGGACCCACAGTATACAATTTTTTTCATATAGGCAATGCTAGGACTTTTGTGGTTTTTGATACAATAAGAAGATATTTAGAGTATAGAGGATATAAAGTAAAGTTTGTGCAAAATTTTACTGATATAGACGATAAAATGATCAAAAGAGCTAATGAGGAAAATATAACAGTAAAACAATTGGGAGATAAATTTATAGAAGAGTATTATAAGGATGCGGATGCTTTAAATATAGAAAGAGCTACAGTAAATCCTAGAGCAACTGAGTATATAAATGAAATTGTTGAATTTGTAAAGGAATTAATAAACAAGGAATATGCTTATGAAATAGATGGAGATGTTTATTTTAATACGAAAAAGTTCAAAGAATATGGAAAGCTTTCAGGTCAAAACCTAGAGGATCTTCAAGCAGGGGCTAGAATAAATGTAGACGAAAGAAAAAAAGATCCTATGGATTTTGTAGTTTGGAAAAGTCAAAAACCTGGAGAACCAGCATGGGAAAGTCCATGGGGGATGGGAAGACCAGGTTGGCATATAGAATGTTCATGTATGGCATATAATTTACTAGGGGAAACTATAGATATTCATGCAGGTGGATCAGATTTGGCATTTCCACATCCTGAAAATGAAGTAGCCCAAAGTGATGCAAGGACAGGTAAGCCGTTTGCTAAGTATTGGATGCATTCAGCATTTGTAAATTTAAATAATGAAAAAATGTAAAAATCACTTAATAATTTCTTTACGGCAAGAGAAATTTTGGAAAAATATGATTCAGATGTAATTAGATTATTTATGATTTCAGGACATTATAGAACTCCAATAAACTTTAGTATTGAGTCATTGGAGTCTAGCAAAGCGGGTATGGATAGATTATACAACTCTATTGTAAATTTGGAAAATTTACTACAAGAGACAAATGAACAAAAACTAACAGAAGAAGAAAATAATTATATAAACAATTTAAACGTATATAAAGAAAAATATATGGAAAAAATGGATGATGACTTTAATACAGCAGACGCTGTATCCGTTATTTTTGATCTTGTAAGAGATATTAATACAAACTTAAATTCAAATTCCTCAATGGAATTAATAGAGCATTGCTTACAGACTATAAAAGAACTAGGAAAGCCATTAGGAATATTGCAGAAATCTAAAAAGATGAATTTAGAACAGGAAATAGAAAAACTTATAGAAAAGAGACAACAAGCAAGAAGGGATAAAGATTGGGCTTTATCAGATAAAATCAGAGATGATTTAAAGGCACAAGGAATAATTCTTGAAGATACTCCACAAGGAGTAAGATGGAAAAAAGCTTAAGGCACATTCAAAAAATAACTAGTCAGTCTGCTAGTTTATTTTGTGCCATATGTCTAATTCAAATGAATTTTAGAATGGAGAATTTAAATGGATTTTAGTTTACTAAAAGGAAAATTTACTAAAGATAGTGTAAGACAGATAAATCCATTAGTCCTTGCATTTGTCGGAGATGCTGTGTATGAAGTTTTTGTTAGGACTTACTTAGTAGATAAAAGTAGAGAGATGTCTGTACATAAGCTTCATGTAGAAGCTATAAAGTTTGTGAAAGCACACGCTCAAAGTGAACTTATAAAGAAATTAGAAAAAGACTTAACTGAAGAAGAAATTTCATTTTTTAAGAGAGGAAGGAACTCTAAATCAGGTACTGTTCCTAAAAATTCAGATATACAGGAATATAGATTTGCAACAGGATTTGAAACTTTAATAGGATTCTTATACTTGACCGAACAAGAGGAAAGATTAAATTATTTATTAAATATTATAGTGGATTTACAGAAGGATGGAGGACTATAAATGAGTTTAAAGGTTAAATTAATAGCGCATACACCCAATCCAGAAAAGATTATAGCATCAGCAGCAAAATTATGCTATAGTGCGATAGGCATAGATAAAGTTCAAGAAAACTTAGATGAGGAAAAAGCTTTAAAATTCTTAAATATGTTAATGTCATATGGTCATGAATCACCAATAGAGCATGTATCATTTACATTTGCGGTAGAAGGAGTGTCAAGAAGTCTAACTCATCAATTAGTAAGACATAGAATAGCATCATATTCTCAACAGAGCCAGAGATATGTTAAGTTAAGTCAATTTGAGTATATAATTCCTCATGAAATTGAAAAGGATAAAGAAGCTAAGAAAATATTTATAGAAGCTATGGAAAGTAGTCAAGAAACCTATAATAAATTAGTAGATATATTAAAAGAAAATAATATAAAAAATGGACTAGATGCTGTAGCAGCAGAAAAAAAATCTATTGAAGATGCTAGATATGTTTTCCCTAATGCATGTGAAACTAAAATAATGGTAACAATGAATGCTAGAAGTTTAGTTAACTTTTTTAAGCATAGATGTTGTAATAGAGCTCAATGGGAAATACGAGAGTTAGCAAATGAAATGTTAAAACAAGCAAGAAAGGTTGCTCCGGTATTGTTTAAATATAGTGGTCCTTCATGTGTAAGAGGAATTTGTCCAGAGGGAAAAATGACCTGTGGAAAAATAGAAGAAGTAAGAAGAATGTATGTAGATAAGTGCTGCATATAGAATGAAAGAGGTATTAATGTGAAAGATACTAAAAAAACATTTAGAGATAAATCTACTAAAACAAGAGAAAAAAGCAATGATTTTTCAAAGGAAAATAATGAAAAATCATTTAGAAATAAAATAAGCAGAGTAAGGGAAGAAAATAATAACTTTTCAAAAGACAGTAATGAAAAAACCCTTAGAGAAGATTTAATAGAAGGAAGAAATGCTGTTATTGAAGCGCTACGTGCAGATAGGACTATAGAGCAAATATTAGTTGCTAGTGGAGATGTATCAGGATCTATAAATATAGTATTAGGATTAGCTAAAGAAAAAAAAATAGTCATAAAACATGTGGATAGAAGAAAGTTAGATCAGCTTTCTGAAACGGGAGCTCATCAAGGCGTAATTGCTCAGGTTACACCTTATAAGTATTGGGACATAGATGATATGATTAAATATGCAGAAGAAAAAGGAGAGGATCCTTTTATAATTATACTAGATGAGATAGAAGATCCACATAATTTTGGATCTATAGTTAGAACTGCTGAAACCTGTGGAGCACATGGAATTATAATTCCAAAGAGAAGGAATGTAGGTGTCACTCCAACAGTATATAAGTCTTCAGCAGGAGCTGTAGAACATATGAAAATTGCCAAAGTTACAAATATAAACAGTACTATAGATAAACTGAAAGAAAAAGGTATATGGGTATATGGAGCGGATATGGAAGGTAACAACTATTGTTTTGAGGCTAATTTTAAAGGGCCAATAGCGTTAATAATAGGAGGCGAGGGAAAAGGTATTTTAAAGCTAACTAAAAACAAATGTGATGTACTTGTTAAAATACCAATGGTTGGAAGCATATCGTCTCTAAATGCTTCAGTTGCAGGTGGAATACTTATGTATGAAATACTGAAACAAAGATTTAAAAAGTAAACGGGATATAAAGTGAAAAATATTTTTGTGGATGGATATAATGTAATAAATAGTTGGCCTGAATTGAAAAAAATAAAAGAATATAGTTACGAAGCTGCAAGAAATGAACTTATGGAAAAATTGATTAATTATGCAGCTTACAACAACTGTAAAATTTTTATAGTTTTTGATGCCCATATGGTAAATGGAGGTATAGGGAAAAAAGAAAAGGTTAGCAATAATATTATAGTTATATTTACTAAAGAGGGAGAGACAGCAGACAGTTTTATAGAGAAAACAGTAAACAAAATAGGGCGCAAGATAGAAGTTTGTGTTGTCACCTCAGATTCCCTAGAGCAACAAATCGTTTTTCAAAGAGGTGCAACAAGAATGTCTGCCTTAGAATTTTATCATGAAATTAAAACCATAGAAGGCAAAATTAAAAATAGAATAGAGAAGAAATATTCGGAAAAAAGATTTACGCTAGAGGATGTCATTCAAAAGGAAATATTGGAAAAACTTGAAAAAATTCGCAGAAGTGATTAAAATATATTGACTATAAATTGAATTTTAATGTATAATCAATATGTGGTGTATTTTTATTTTGGAGGGGATACCTTGGAGAAAAGGGGTTATATTAGTGAGAAAATTTCCTCCTTTGAAAAAAAATTAGACGAGGAAGTCGTTATTGATGCAAAAAAGGGGGATGTTAGAGCTCAGGAGTATTTAATTACTAAATACCAAAATTTTGTAAAAGCAAAAGCAAAGTCTTATTTTTTGATAGGTGCAGACAAAGAAGATATATATCAAGAAGGAATGATAGGCTTATATAAGGCTATAAGAGATTTTAAGTCAGATAAATTATCGTCATTTAAAGCTTTTGCTGAATTATGTGTCACACGACAAATAATAACTGCAATTAAAACTGCTACAAGACAAAAACACATTCCTTTAAATACATATATTTCCTTGAACAAACCCATATATGATGAGGAATCAGATAGGACTTTATTAGATGTTTTGTCAGAAGCAAGAGTAGCAGATCCTGAGGAACTAATCATAAGTAGGGAAGAATTAAATCATATACAAAACGAAATAGGGGAAGTTTTATCAAGTTTAGAAATGGAAGTGCTAATGTCATATCTTGATGGTAAATCTTATCAAGAGATTGCCTGTGATTTGGATAGACATGCAAAATCCATAGACAATGCACTACAAAGAGTAAAGAGGAAACTAGAAAAATGTCTAAATGACAAATAAAAAAATTACATATTGACAAAGAAACATAGTTGTATTAGAATTGATAATCGGTATATAACTTTTAATTAATTACAAGCAGGAGTGGTTCAGTGGTAGAACACCAGCTTCCCAAGCTGGTTGTCGCGGGTTCGAGTCCCGTCTCCTGCTCCAGAAAAAATTGCCCATGTAGCTCAGTCGGCAGAGCGTCACCTTGGTAAGGTGGAGGTCACCGGTTCAATCCCGGTCATGGGCTCCAATAATATATAAATAATATATAAAGCTTACAACACACCAGGGTGAGTTTACTTAAACTAAAACTTAACTAAACGAGGAGGAATAAAAAATGTCAAAAGCAAAATTTGAAAGAAACAAGCCACACGTAAACATAGGAACAATAGGACACGTAGACCATGGTAAGACAACATTAACAGCAGCAATAACAACGGTACTATCAAAAAAAGGATTTGCAGAAGCATTTGATTATGCTGCAATAGATAAAGCACCAGAAGAAAGAGAAAGAGGAATTACAATCAACACAGCACACGTTGAGTATGAAACAGACAACAGACATTATGCACACGTTGACTGTCCAGGACATGCTGACTATGTAAAGAACATGATAACAGGAGCAGCACAAATGGATGGAGCTATACTAGTTGTATCAGCAGCAGATGGCCCAATGCCACAAACAAGAGAACATATCCTACTAGCATCAAGAGTTGGTGTAAGTTACATAGTAGTATTCTTAAACAAAGCAGATATGGTAGACGATCCAGAATTACTAGAATTAGTAGAGATGGAAGTAAGAGAATTATTAAGCGAGTATGACTTCCCAGGAGATGACACACCAATTATAGCAGGATCAGCATTAAAAGCATTAGAAAACCCAACAGATGAAGAAGCTACAAAATGCATAACAGAATTAATGGACGCAGTAGATAGCTATATTCCAACACCAGAAAGAGCAACTGACAAAGCATTCTTAATGCCAGTAGAAGATGTATTCACAATTACAGGTAGAGGAACAGTTGCAACAGGAAGAGTAGAAAGTGGAATATTAAAAGTTGGAGACGAAATAGAAATCGTAGGATTGAAAGAAGAAAAAGGAAAGTCAGTATGTACAGGAGTAGAAATGTTCAGAAAGCTTCTTGACCAGGCAATGGCAGGAGACAATATCGGAGCATTACTAAGAGGAGTACAAAGAGATGACATCGAAAGAGGTCAAGTATTAGCAAAACCAGGTTCAGTAAATCCACACAAGAAATTTGTAGGTCAAGTGTATGTATTAAAGAAAGAAGAAGGCGGAAGACACACACCATTCTTTAATGGATACAGACCACAATTCTACTTCAGAACAACAGACGTTACAGGAATGATCGCATTACCAGAAGGAACAGAAATGGTTATGCCAGGAGATCACATAGACATGAATGTTGAACTTATAAACCCAGTAGCAATGGATGAAGGATTAAGATTCGCAATCAGAGAAGGCGGAAGAACAGTTGGATCAGGAGTTGTTACTACAATAGTTAAGTAGTTAAAATTTATAGGACTGGGTTTCTAGCCTAGTCCTTTTAAAAGTATTTGTCAATTTCATTGACATATAAACTAAGTTGTGATAAATTATTAAAGTAATGCGTAATTTAAGACTTGTTATAAGAGGACAAATTTATAGTTTACATATATGACTATATCAGGAGGTGTAAGTAATGAGAATAAAGCTAACATTAGCATGCACAGATTGCAAACAAAGAAACTACAACACAATGAAGAATAAAAAGAATGACCCAGATAGATTGGAAATGAAAAAATATTGCCCGTTTTGCCACAAACATACATCTCATAAAGAGACAAAATAGTATTTATAGAGGCATATGATAAATATTTTTCAAGGATGTGAAAAAAATGGCTGTACAGAATGGCGTGAAAAAAGCAAAGAATTCAAATTCAGCAACGTCCGGAAATGGTTTTGTTAACTTCTTTGTAGAACTAAAATCAGAAGTTAAAAGAATAACTTGGGCCTCTAAGGAGAATGTAAAAAAAGCAACTGCAACAGTTATGACATTTTGTCTTATTTATGTAGTGATTGTTGGATTACTAGATTTTGGATTTAAAAATTTATTCGATATAATTTTCAAATAAAGTCAAAAAGGAGGTAGGGGTCGAGAAAAGATTCCCGTCCCTTGAGTTATGGCAGATAAACCTAGATGGTATGTAGTTCACACATATTCTGGTTATGAAAATAAAGTTAAGGCCAACCTTGAAAAGACAATTGAAAATAGAAACCTTTACGATTGGATAGATGATGTTCAGGTTCCTATGGAAGAACAGGTTGAAATTAAAGATGGAAAAAAGAAA
>CAZKOJ010000078.1:0-19800 GCA_964554365.1 uncultured Clostridium sp.
AGTTCCAATAGTATCAAATAAGTCTACTAAACTAAACGTTATAACAACCATAACTAAACTTGTGAATGCTCCAACCATCCCTGCTGTTCCTAATCCTAAAAGGCCTTTAAAATCAAAGGCAAAGAATGTTGGTGCTAAAGATGGCGGTGCGCTTAATACTTTTATTCCAGCAAGATGAGTTATTCCAAAAGGAATACCAACAATAGTTGTAATTATTATTCCAATTAATATGGATCCTTTAACTCCTCTTGACATTAAAATAGCAGTAATAATTATACCTATAAGAGTTAACAATGCATGTGGATTTGTAAAGCTTCCAAAACCAACCAACGTAGCTGGATTTGCCACTATTATTCCTCCACCTTTAAGTCCTATAAGAGCAATAAAAAGTCCTATACCACCTGAAATAGCAAGTTTTAAATTATGTGGCAGGGCATCAACTATCTTTTCTCTTATTGATGTTACAGTGATTATTATAAATAGAACTCCTGATATAAACACTGCTGCTAACGCCTGTTGCCAAGTATATCCTAATGTTAAACATACGCTATAAGTAAAAAATGCATTAAGTCCCATACCTGGAGCTTGTGCAAAAGGAAGATTTGCATAGAGAGCCATTACAAATGTACCTACTGCTGCTGCTATACACGTAGCACCAAATACTGACGCTACTACAGGATCATTAATAGCCGATATTCCTGCTTTTACTGCTGCATCTCCCATAAGTCCTTGTGAATTCATTCCCGCCTGCATAAGTATTGCAGGGTTTACGAATATTATATAAGCCATAGTTATAAATGTAGTAATTCCTGCTAATACTTCTGTTTTAACATTGCTATTGTTTTCTGATAACTTAAAAAATGAATCTAAAAATGATTTCTTTTTTTCTCCTGATTTAGGTTTTTCCATATACATAATTTTCCTCCCTAATAAAAAAAGTTTCTATTTCAGATTTATGAGTAAATCCGAAATAGAAACTTAAGTTTCATAATATATAATCCACGGATTCACCCATAGTCAGAGATTTAAGGTACTCTGGTAGAAACTCTTGAACCATATTTTCAAGATTATACGGATGATTATTTAACTATCTTATGTCTTATATATTAGCATCTCACAACTATAAAGTCAATACGCTTTTATGTTTTTTCACTTTAATGTTCTATACATTATTTATTATATAGTGTATTTCAGTCAATAATATTCGTTACATATCGAACATTCAAATAATAATTACTTTAATTTGAATTTATCAACCATTTTGCTAAGTCTATCTGATAAATCACTTAGTCTTCTAGAATCATTTACAATCTCTTCAAGGCCAGATGCTTGTTCTTCTGAAGCTGCTCCAACCTGTTGTGCTATTGAAGATGTTTCTGTTGTTACATATGTTATATTAGATATACTTTTTATAACATCATCTTTATCTTCTGTTATAAGTTGTAATGATTTACTTACCTTTGCTATATTTTCTTCCAACATTTTGGCTGCATTTTCTATTTCCATAAAACTTAAATTAGTTTCTTTTACATTTACATCTGTTTTTTCATTCATAAGCTTTGATACTTCTATACTATTCATTACTGCTTCCACACTATTTTTAATTTGTAAAATAACTTTGTTTATTTCTAATGCAGAATGTGAAGATTCTTCTGCTAATTTCCTTACTTCTTCTGCTACTACAGCAAATCCTTTTCCCGCCTCTCCAGCTCTAGCTGCCTCAATACTAGCATTTAAAGCCAAAAGATTTGTTTGCTCTGTTATAGTAGTAATAGTGTCTGTTATTTCACTTATTTTATTCGAATTTTTCACTAAATCCTTTGCTTCCTTCTCGGCTATATTGTTAGCTTTAAAAGTTTCATCAAAAGACTTCTTTAATGAATTTATAGCTGAAATACCTTCTATTCTAAACTTTTTCATATTATCGGCTGCACTAGTCATGTTTTTAGAATTCTTTAAAGACTCTTCTAGCTCACATGAAAGTTTATTAGAAGAATCTGATGTTTTATCAAGTTCATCTACCTGTAAAGAAGCACCCTCTGAAATTTTCTGTGTAGCCACTGCAATGTCTTCTCCTGCTCTACTAGATTGCTCAATTACGTCCACAAGAGAATTAGATGATTGCTGAACTTGTTCTGAAGTTTCTCTTATGTTGTTAAGTATATCTACTATATCCTCTATCATATGATTTATTGATTCACCGATTACTTTAACTTCATAACTTATATTATCTTTTTTAGTTGGTTTTTCGGTAAAATCTCCATTTCTAACTTTATTTAATATTCTAATTAATTCATCTATAGGCTTGGTCAAGCTTCTAGAAAACCAATTTCCAAGTATCATAGCTATTATTAAACATATGAATGCTATAAGTATGGATAGATTTCTACTTTCATTAACCTTACCACTTAATTCTTTTTGAGGAATTAATCCAACTATTTTCCAACCATTTTCCTGTATATTAGAAATAGAGATTATGTATGACTGTCCATCCATCTTTATTTCACCTGATTTTTTATCAAAAGATAATATATCATTAATCCATTTTTCTTCTTTAGGAGTTTTACCAAGCATCTCTTTATTTTTGTGTGCTACAACTTGTCCTTTTTTATCTAAAACTATTACATAACCATTGTCTCCTATTTTTATTTTAGATACCATACTTTCTAAAGTACTTAGTTTTATATCAAAACCAGTAATCCCTATTTTTTCGCCTGTGTCTTTATTTTTCACTAATTTTGCATAGGTTACCATATAAGTATCTTTTTGAACTATATCTCTATAAGGCTCTGTAACTATTATTTTTCCATCTTCTTTTTCAGCGTCCATATACCATGGTCTTTTTCTAGGGTCAAAATCTTTTGGAAGGGAGTCTCCTAAAGTACTTATCATTTTTCCATTTACAGTTCCAATATATGCTGCAACGATATCCTTATGAGAATTTACATAGTTTAAAAAATAATTAGTAGCTATTTGTTCTGTATCTTTTGATTTTTCAGCCAATTGAACATTTGATTCTCCTGAAAACATCTCTACAATTTCTCTATTATTCTTATCAGAACCTTTTATAACATCTCCAACCCTATCCATTTCATCTTGAAGTATTATACTAAAATCATTTTTAAATATTTTACTGGAGTTATAGTAATTAAATGTAGTAGTAATCAATAAAGGTACTACTACTGCTGCCACCAGCAATATAGCTATTTGACCATATAAAGTTTTTTCTCGTCTCATTATTAATCCCCCTTATTTAATAAATGGAACATTCGTTTTATTACACAATTATAACACTTATTTTAAATATTTTTAACTTTTTTCAAGATTCCATGTCAGTCTTTTAAAAATTGTTGAAAAAGATTGCATAAGTTTACAATTTGTTTTTATTATATACAGAAAATTCAAATTACAATTGAGAAAATACTTTATTTCTGTATTTTTCTTCTATATCATATATCAAAAAAATTTCCTTATCTATTTTCTCTTTGATTTTTTCATATAAATCATAATTTTCTTTTATTTCATCCACTAATTTTTCAATTTTCAGCTGTCTTTCTCTTTCACAAAATTTTATAGGTATCTGGTCCAAACTGTATTTTTTTATTTGGGGAGTTGACTTCAAGTTTGTCACAAGAAAATTCAAATAATACCACTGCATTAATTTAGAATTTAATATTGCTAATATATATTTACAAGAAAATTTTTCATCTAAATCAATAACACCATAAAGAGATTGTTCTATAATTATACCCTCTTTATCTAATGCTGCAATTATTTTACTTCCAGTCTTCCTCACAACTATTTTAGGGTAATAAGTTAATTTTTTAATATTCTTTGTGCCACCTTTTATATTACTTTCATTAAATTCATAATAACAGTTGTTTAAAACTCTAAAATTACTTATATTTTCTCCCTTTAATATACATGTTTGTTCCTTATATACTTTGCCTTTTGTTATTTCTTTAGAGTTTCCTATAAAACCAGTAAAAGTTGTACTTACTTCCCCTAGAGGCGTACTTCCTTGCTTCATTTTTTCATTAATGGTTTTATTGAAACTATTATTATCATACAAAAACTCATAATTATTATTTTCAAGATAGTTTTTTTGATAAATATAATAATCTCTTATTTTGTATACACTTAAATTTATTTTATTATTTTTGGTATAACTCATCTCCATTACAAATATCATTACATCTGTATTTATATTTGGAAATTCTATTTCAAAAGCCAGATTTTTTATATTGTAATTTAAAATTATTTCTTTTCTAAAACTTTTATATTGAAGATTTTTTGCGAATCTATCAGGCAAAACAAATCCAAGTCTTCCTTCTAATTTTAATACTTCTAGGGATCTTTTAATGAAATATTCATATAAGTTAGGTAGATACTTATTGCCCTTATATTTTTTCGAATAATAGAAAACTAAAGCTTCATCCTTGTTTTGTTTTTGTTTTCTATTCAAAGAAACCCAAGGTGGATTGCCTACTACATAGTCATACTTATTCTTCCAGAATTCATGTAGTTTCTCTTTGTCTGCATGTTCTTTTTCTTCCCATTTAATTAAACTATCACAGCAAACCACATTTAAATTTAAGTTTTTATTTATGCACTTAACCATAATATTATGTTTACATAACTCTACAGCACTATCATCTATATCAGCTCCATAAATACAGTGTGTTATTATATGATATTCTAAGTTTTCTATAGTCCAATAATCCTTTCCTTTCAATTTTTTATAATTGTTTATAGTATATTCTTTTTCTTTATATTCTTCAGATAGACTATAAATATTTTTACTAAATTCATCTATTAAAAATTGAAATACTTTAATTAAAAAATATCCTACACCACAGGAAGGATCAATAATTTTTAAAAATGGATTTTTTACTACATCTAAATTATTAAAAGTATTCTTTATAATATAATCTATAATATAATCTGGCGTGTAAAAACAGCCATAATTTTTTTTCTTTTCTTTTTTCATAGTGTATTCATAATCTTTTACTATATTATTTTTTTTATCTTTTGTATACATAACAGCCCTTCTTTATTTATTAAATTTGACTTTAGCTTGAACAATTTCAGAATTAGTTCCTATTCTTATAGGAGGACCCCAGGTTCCGTATCCTGAAGATACAATAATATTAAAATTATGTTCTCTTAAATATCCCCAATCTATTTGAAACATTCGTTTTGTTATCCAATCTGTTGGGAAAAACTGACCTTTGTGAGTATGACCTGAAAACTGTAAGTCCACTCCTGCTTCTTTACTCTCATTAAGATTTATAGGTTGATGATCTAATACTATTATCGGCATATCCTTATGGCCTTTATATGTAAGCTCTGAAATTGATTTTCTTTTTTCTCTTAAAAAACTTTCAGAAGAAACATCGTCCCTCCCTACTATATAAAAACTATTTCCAACATTTTCAATCTGATCCTTTAGTACATTTATATTGCTTTTTTCATAAACATTTTGTATTTTAGATATATTTGTAGCTATATACTCATGATTTCCAAGTACAGCATAAACTCCATATTTACACTTAATGTTTTTAAAGGCTTCATCTATATGTCCATTTATAAAAGGTTCTATATCATTATCAATAATATCTCCTCCCAATAAGACTACATCTGGTTGAAGTTCATTTATTGACTTTACCATTTTATCTACTTTACTTTTTCCTATTATAGTACCTATGTGTATGTCTGAAACCATAACTATATTAAGTTCTTCTAAATTTCCAGCCTTTTTGTGTATATTAACTTCATATTTTACTACTTTTGAATTATTTGCATTATAAGTTCCATATACTAGAACTAGAACTACTATAATCATAGCCAAAAAATCTACAATTAATACTATATTTTTAGAATCACTTTTAAATAATGAATTTATTCCCATATATTTAATTGATATTTTTATAATAGTTGTAGCTAAATTAATAATTAAAAAATAAACTAGCGCTGCAAGCCAATATGAGCCTATTATATTAAGAATTTTTTCTATATTTACAGTAAAAAAATTTTTCCCTATTATTGATATAATATACGATAATGCTATACATGTAAATATTATCCAATATAAATATACACTAACTATAGGAAATATGTGTTTTATTATATTTAATCCTTTTATGCCAACATATATATTTGCAGCAACAAATATAGTTAAAAATACTATTCCTATTAAATACAACATACTACACCTCCTAAATTACAAAAATACAATTTTATATAATAACGTTTCACCATTTGTAACTATGCATATTTGAGCATACATACTTTTCTTCTATTCTATCACATTTTTTTTTTAGTATAAATAGGTTTTTTCAAGGTTATTATATGTATTAGAAAGGAGTTGTTCTTATGCACCGAGAAAGTAAAAAGGCAGCCAAGATGCAAAATAAAAAGTTCTCTAAACCCGATGTAATTAGAGAAGAAGAAATGCAAAAAAGAAAGCCACAAAGTGCTTTAGATATTGATACACATAAAGCCCCGTAAATTACAGGGCTTTATGTTTTTATTATAAATAATTTTTTTAGTTTCAGATGTAAGTTAAATACCATTTAGGCATTTTGCAATTTCGTGCATATATCATTATTTATATGTGATGTATTCTTATCATCAAGCTTCTTAATTTCCTTAAATAAGAATATAGCTGTTACAATTGATGATATAAAATCTGATATTGGTGATGCCATCCAAACACCATCTAATTTAAAAATACTAGGAAGCAATAAGATCATAGGTATTAAAACTATCACCTGCCTTAAAAGGGATAAAAATATAGCTATTTTAGCCTTTCCTACAGCTTGAAAAAGGTTAGAACTAACAATTTGAAAGCCTATTACAGGAAACATAATCATAAATATTTTAATACCATGTACAGTTATTGCTGTTAACTGCGCATCTGATTTATTAAACATTCCAACTAAAAGCTCCGGTAATACATACACTGCTATAGCTCCTAATGTTGATATTACAGTAGCTGCCAGTGCTGATAATTTTAAAGCTTTTTTTACACGATTATATTGCTTTGCACCATAGTTGAAGCCTATTATAGGCTGGCACCCTTGATTTATACCAAAAATAGGCATTAAAATCATTGTTGTAATTCCATTTATTATACCTAACGCTCCTATGGCTAAGTCGCCTCCATGTGTAGCTAGGCTTTTGTTTAAAATTATATTAACTATACTAGCTGCTATTTGCATAGCAAATGGTGACATTCCGATAGAGAATATTCCTATTACTATTTCTTTTTTTAATTTAAAATTTTTACTTTTTAGTTTTAACATACTATTCTTTCCTAAAAAATATGAAAGAACCCATATGGTATTAACTCCTTGTGCTATTACAGTGGCAGTTGCGGCACCTTTTATTCCCCAATGTAAGATGTAAATAAATATATAATCTAATACAATATTCACTACAGCTCCTATAAGCATGGTTACCATTGCTTTCTTAGGATTACCCTCTGCACGAATAACATTATTCAAACCAAATCCTAAGTTTTGAAGTACAGATCCACATAATATTATTATTATAAATTCTTTAGCATATCCTAGAGTATTTGTACTTGCACCAAAAGCCTTTAATAGTGGATTTATAAATACTAAACCAAAAACCGTAACTAACAATGATACTATTATAAGTAATGTAAATGCATTTCCTAAAATTTTTTCTGATTCTTCTTTGTTTTTTTCTCCTAATTTTATAGATATACGTGTACTAGCACCTATACCAACTAACATACCAAAACCCATAATTATAATTCCAATAGGAAAAGTAAGACTTACTCCAGATATTGCCATACCACCTACTACTCTACCTATAAATATCCTATCAATTACAATATATAATGAATTAACCAACATACCAATAATAGCTGGTATAGAAAATTCGAATAGCAATTTTCCAATGCTTTGACTTCCTAATTTATTTGAATGCTCCATATATTACCTCCTAATTTTCATTAATTAAATTTAGTTTTTCATTGATATATAATTAGGTTCCTAAACATTAATACACATGCCCTAATCTTTTTTAGTTTATGTGTGTAGATTTTATTCTAAGTTTTTGTATATTTTTTTAAACCAACAAATTAAAACTTGTTTCTCTTCATTGGTAAATCCCTTACATAAAATTTCCTCCATTTCATTTACCACTTCTAAGCTTTTCATTTTAATATTTTTTCCTTGTTCTGTAAGATAAATTCTTTTAATTCTAGCATCTTGTTCATCTTCTTTTCGAACTAACCATCCTTTTTCAACCAAGGTATCTATAAGTCCTGTAAGAGAAGGTGGTTTAATTTGCAGTCTTTCAGTTAGTTCTTTTAAGCTTAAACCATCCTGATTCCAAAGCTGAGACATGACACTTAACTGTGATACGGTAAATCCATATTTATAAAGCTTTTGATTATTTAAATTAATCATATTTCTATTTATTATTTTTACCCAATGCCCTATCCAATTTTCAACTTCACACTTTGGTTTGTCCATTTATTTAGCCTCCTAATTAATCACCTTAATTATTTTATATCAATGTTCTTATGTTGTCAACTTAATTTTACATTATTTAATAATTATTAAATAAAATTATCATATACTATTAACAAATTTGCCATAAAACTGTCACAAAGGACAATTATTATAAAAGAGTAGCAAATATTAATATTAAACTTTAGGAGGGTTATATTATGGATAATTTAAATACTTCAATAAGTAAAATAGAATTTAATGAGGAAAATAAAAACTTCAACAAACAAAGAAAACACGGTAAAAGAAAGATTTTTTCTTATGTAATAGTTGGCTTAATTTGCAGTGTAATAGGAGGAACTGTTTCTACTGCCGCATCCTTATACTTATTACCTAAATGGAGTTTATTTAAAAACACTCCATTATATGAAAGTATGGTGCAAACTAATAACAAATCATATATTTCTGCATCACCTATGTCTAATAATGGAACTTCATCTGTTTCTGAAATAGCTAAAAAGGTAGGCCCTGCTGTAGTTGGCGTATCTGTTAAAACTTCAAGCCAGGATAATGCATTTAGCGGTTCTAAAAGCGAAGAAGGTATGGGATCTGGAATAATAATAAGTGAAGAAGGCTACATTCTAACAAATTATCATGTTATAAATAGTGCAGAAAAAGTAAGTGTGATATTTAATAATAACAAAGAAATATCTGCAAAAATTATAAATTATGATGAAGCACTTGATTTAGCAGTAATTAAAGTAACCGATAATATTAAAATGCCTGCAGTAGCTGAACTTGGAAACTCAAAAGATTTGCAGGTAGGTGATTCTGTGGTTGCCATTGGTAATCCTTTAGGTAAAGAATTACTTGGTTCTGTAACCACAGGTGTTATAAGTGCAGTAAATAGAGAGATTAAAGTTGGTAATTCAAAGCAAACCTTTCTACAAACAGATGCAGCTATAAACCCTGGCAATAGTGGTGGTGCTTTAGTTAACTCTTCTGGTAAGGTAATTGGTATAAACAGTGCTAAAATGGGGGGAAATGGTGTTGAAGGTCTTGGCTTTGCAATTCCTATAGATACTGTGAAACCTAAAATAGATAGCTTACTAAAACCCATTCTTAAAATAGGAATATCTGGTAGAGATATATCTCCTGAAATGTCTAAAAGCTATAGCATTCCAGAAGGGGTATACGTAGTTCAAGTGCAAGAATTTACCGCTGCTGAAAAATGTGGTTTACAGACCGGAGATATTATTAAAAAATTTGATAATAAATTAGTAAAATCTATAAATGATATAAATAGTATAAAATCTAATCATAAATCTGGTGATAAAGTAAAAATAGAAATTTTTAGAGATGGAAAAACTAAGACTTTAACCTTAAATTTAACTGATTAATGATTTTAAAAAAGTTGTATGGAAAAAATATATAATTTCACATATATATATTTTTTTCACTTTCTTATACTGTGTGATTAATGGTATAATTTAATTATAAGTAATTTTTACACCCTCAAATTTGAGCGTAATTATTGCTCATATAGTTCTATCCTCCGTTAGATACCTTAGTATTTTTATTCATTAACTGTGCTTGAATAACAAAATACTAAGGTATCTTATTTTTTAGTATATTCATTTTCTATCAATCCTATTTCTTCATTTTTCAATCCATAAGCTTTATATACCATTGCATTATTTTCATCAATATATTTCTCTAATTTATCTTTTAATAAATATATACTATTTTCTTTCTCTTTTTTATTTTTCAAGTTAACCTCTATATTCTTTATATTATTTTTAAGTTTAAATATATCCTTTATTATCTTTATATAATTTTCATCATATAAAATTTTAGAGTTAACAGGAAGCTTTTTTACATCATAGTGTTGTATATATGGATATGCATTAGGATTTGTTATCAATGCCTGTCTAAAATAAAAATTACATAATTTAGATTGAATTTGTCCAAGTATACTATAAACTTTATTATGATTAAAAGGTATGATCATATAAACAGATTGTTCCGAAACCACTCCTTTTGTGTCCATACTTGCTATTAGGTGATTTCCTGTTTTTCGTAGCAATATTTTAGGATTAGAAAAATGTTTCTTTATATTTTTTGTTCCTCCAAATATATCTATATCTTCTAGTGAACAACATCTATCTTCATTTTCTATAACATATTCACCTAAATCCCTTCCCATAACAATTACATTACTATTGTGTTTAAATTTGGATTTTTTAAAATGTTCCTCTTTGTTTTTTATCATCATGCCCACATGTATATTGCATAAATTTTGCAATCCCTGTGAATTACCTTCTATTTTTTTTATTATATTAATGTATTCTTTTTTAGTAAGTATATTTATAGTATATTTCCTATCTTTATTTATATAATTCTGGTCTATTTCTACAAAATTAAAATTTTCTTCATTTACATAATTTAGTTTTATATTTATTTTATGATGATGTTGTTCTATTTCAGTATTTTGTAAAATATATACCGCAGTTCCTACAATAGCCTCTTTAAATATTTTCTCTGAAAATTGTGTGATACTTAAAATTTTTGTATTCTTTAATAAATTTCTTCTGGACTTCATATAACTATTGGTTAGAAAGTATCTATCTGGAATTATGAATCCATGAATCCCTTTCTTTTTCAGTTTTTCTATAGATCTTTCTATAAATAAGTAAAATTTATTTTTTTTATATCCTATTGTCTTATATTTATTCATAATATAGTTCCAATATATTTCATCAGTTTCTGATTTCAACAGCACTCCATAAGGAGGATTACCTATTATATAGTCAAATTGTATATCCCAAAATTTTTTTAGTTCTAAATAGTTATCTGTTTTATATACTTCTGGTATACCTTCATCTTCCCACTTTATCAAACTATCACATTGCACTATATTTACATCTTCATCTAAAATTTCATTACAATTATTTAAAATATTTTTCTTTGCAATTTTCACAGCTATTGGATCTAAATCTGCTCCATATAGACAATTTTTTATAATATGATATGGAATATTTTCTTTGCACCAATATCCATTAGAATGGTGGCTTTCCTTAAGCAATTCTATATTTTTTTCAAATTTATCTTTTAAAATTTCATAAGCTTTAACCAAAAAATAACCTACACCACAAGTAGGATCAAGTATTTTCACATATGGAGTTTCTAGTACATCAATTTTTTCTACAGTGTATTTTAATATATAATCTATTATAAAGTCTGGAGTATAAAACATGCCTGTAGATTTTCTAGTATATCTATCTGTAAGTTTTTCGTATACATCACCAATGATTTCTTTACATTTCACACTTTCATTATCAATCATAATGTTCAGCTCCCGCAATACAGCATATAATATAGGTTTAGATATTATATATATTACCTTATTTTAACACAAAAGTTGATGATTTGTAGTTTTAATTTATAATTTAAGCAAAAAATTTTACAATAAAAAGACTGTTAAGCGTACAAATATATTTGTATACTTAACAGTCCACTGGCTCTATTATTTCTTTGGTTCATCTTTTCCAAGCTTCCTAGTTTGACTAGAAAATCCTATTTCATTAGCAGTCTCTACTTTCATACTTTGTAGTTCTTTTTTAGTTTTTTCCCCAGCCTTTTTATTGTCTTTACTGTTCTTATTATCTTTGTGAGACATTTTTAATTCCTCCTCATTTTTTAATGTTTCACTTGATAATCTAACCAATATACAAAAATATATTATAATTTTATATTTAAATTTCTCTGTAATTCTTTTTTCTATATATATATACTAAAAATATAATACTTATTAGTATTCCTGCTATGCTTATTAGTTGTGCTATCCTTATATTAATAAACATCAAACTATCTGTTCTTAATCCTTCTATGAAAAACCTACCTAATGAATATAGTCCTACATAAGCCAAAATAACTGTTCCTCTTTTTAATACTTTTCTTAATAAATATATTAAAATTAAACAAACACATATATTCCAGATGGATTCATACAAGAAAGTTGGATGATAATAATTACCATCTATATACATTCCCTTTTGTATAAATAATGGAAAATGTTTTATAAAATTATAAGTTACAACTCCACCATGAGCTTCTCCATTAAAAAAATTACCCCATCTTCCAATTGCTTGCCCCAGAATTATGGAAGGTGCTACAATATCTGCAATTTGTAAAAAATTTATTTTTTTATACTTTGTATAGAAAAAAGCTGACGCTAAACCAAATATTACTCCTCCATGGATAGCTAATCCACCTTGTCTAATATTAAATATATTTATAATATTATTTTTATATTCGTCAAATTGGAAAAATACATAGTAAGCTCTGGCTCCCACTACAGCAAAGGGAAACGAAATTATGAAAATATCAATTAAGTTCTCAAAACTATAATTTCTAGTTTTACAATTTAACTTTCCTAAGAAAAGTGCAGCTCCAACTCCAAAAGCTATAATTATTCCATACCATCTTATATCAAACCCATTAATTGAAAAAGCTATAGGATTCATAAAGTACCTTCCTTCCCATTTTTAAACATTAGTATTAAAAAGACATATGAATAATCATATGTCTGCAATTACAGAAATTTATATACATTTCACATTGAAGCTATATAAATTTTCTTAACTAAAAATTTTTTTTACATCCTTTATGACAAAAATTATTCTTCTTTTTACAAACAACCTCTGTAGCTCCACACTTAGGACACACATATCTATCTTCTTCATATTGAACTTCATATACATTTTGGCAATAAAAGCATTTAAACTCACATAAATTTCTAGTGTATTTGCCGCCTCTTATACTTATAGCATTACCTTCTATTAATGCTGTAGCTATTTTTTTCCTTGCAGAATCTATTATATTTTGGAATGTTTGCCTTGAAACATTCATTTTTTTTGCACATTCTTCTTGATTTAAACCCTCTACATCCTTTAATCTCATAGCTTCTAGTTCTTCTATCTTAAGTACAGTTTCTTTTGTTTCACATCTAGGTTTATCAATAGGTACAAAATATGTACTTTTGGGAATAAATTCTACTCTCCTCCATTTTATAGGTCTTGGCATGTTTACTGTACCTCCTGAATTTAAGTGTTTAAATATATTTACATTTCATTATACTATATTATATTAAGAATTTAACATTATTATTTAAGATTTTTTCAAATTCTTCTCTATTTACAGGTTTGCTAAAAATATATCCCTGTATTTCATCACAATTATACTCCTCAAGCATATTAAATTGCTCCTTAGATTCAACCCCCTCTGCAATTACTTTAAGATCTATTCCATGAGCCAAGTTTATTATTGCCGAAACAATAAAACTTTGTTTTTTATCTGTTACAATTTCATCAATAAATGACTTATCTATTTTTATATTGTTTATAGGTAATGATTTCAAACAATTTAATGAAGAATACCCTGTTCCGAAATCATCTAAAGAAATTTTAATACCTAATTCTCTTATTTTATTTAAAATATTTTGTGAGTGCTTAAAATCTTTCATTACCATACTTTCTGTTATTTCAAATTCAATCCATTTTGGATCTAAATCAGTGTCTCTTAATACCTTTTTTATTGAATTCACTATTCCATTATTGGTTAGCTGTTTTACAGATAAATTAATAGCCACTCTAAGTGGTTTGTATCCTTTATCCTGCCAAATCTTATTTTGCATACATGCAGTCCTCATTACATATTCACCTATTTTTGTTATTATTCCATTTTCCTCAGCTAAAGGTATAAATTTATATGGCGGTATTATTCCTTTAGTTGGATGAAGCCATCTTACCAATGCTTCCATCCCTTCCATTTCTCCAGTGCTTATGTTTATCTTAGGTTGATAAAAGACTCTAAATTCTTCCCTTTGTACTGCTTGTCTTAATTCTTTTTGTAGTGCCACTTCTTCCGCTACCTTTATTTTCATTTCTTCAGTAAAAAATTTATAAGTATTTTTACCAGAATTTTTAGCAAAATTTATTGCTATATCTGCATTCCTAAGCAGTTTGTCAGAGTTTACACCATCTTTAGGATACATAGCCACTCCCATACTTGCCGTAACATATATATTATATTCTTCAATATCAAAATTGTTTTTTAACTTTTTCATTAGATCATACACACGTCCTGCTATTTCTAATTCATCATTACTACTTCTATTTATAATAAGAAATTTATCTATTGACATATGACACAATATGTCTTGATCTTTTAAAGATTCTTTTAATAAATATACAACTTTTAATATTAACTCGTCTCCTACATTATGACCTAGAGTATCATTCACATTTTTAAAATTATCCACATCTATAAATACAAGTGCGCCAAAATTATTTTTCCTCATAGTTTCCACTATTTGCTGTAAATTTTCCCTGATATAAGCTCTATTAGGAAGTTCACTTAAAGAGTCATGAAAAGCTATATATTCTACTTGTTTTTTATTTAAAGACATATTTATTCTCCTTTTTTTATTTTAAGTTAATAAAAATATCATATTCTCAAAAAATCTAAGTGGTTTTAAAATATTTCTAATTTAATGATACCAAATTTTACATTTAATTAGTAGTAAATGTAGTTAAATATTTTAAGGGATAGATTAATGGCAAAATAAAAAAACACCGCATCATAAATGCAGTGTTTTCAATGGACGACTAAGTCTATAAGCCGAGTTCTGTATTAGACAATCATCTATCTAGGCCTATCGTTACCAATAGGCTCCAGCGATACTACCCGGAAGCGGGACGGACCACCCCTTACTGCTTCCCTATTCGATCTTGCTCCAGATGGGGTTTACATAGCCGCAAAGTCGCCAGTGCGCTGGTGAGCTCTTACCTCGCCTTTCCACCCTTGCTAATCAGCTGCTCTCGCAGACTGCTCTCACAATTCCCTAAAGAATTGATTTAGCGGTATATCTCTGTTGCACTTTCCTTCAAGTCACCCTGACTGGGTATTACCCAGCACCCTGTCCTATGGAGCTCGGACTTTCCTCTCCTGTATTTCTACAGCAGCGATTGTCTGACTTACTCGCAAGATTTATAATATCATACATAGATTAAAATTGCAAATAGAAATTTATTCTATTACTAATTTTTTTTATTTTCATTGCAATATACTATTCTACCACAGTTATCACAATACACTATTCTTTCACCTCTATTTACACCATCTATAGTCATAGAGGATACCTTTACTTTACATCCTAAACATATGCCATTTTGTATTTGTGCCGCCCCTACATCTTTAAAGCTACATATATTATTAAAAGTTTTTAGGATATCTTCTGGAATAAGTTTTTCTATTTTTTGAATCTTGTTTTGTGATTTTTGTAAACTTTCCTTTGCTTCAGCTAGTTTTTTATTTCCTGACTCCTTGCATATATAAAAATCATACTTTAATTTAGAAAGCTTAAGTCTTAAACTTTCTTTTTCCAAAGATAGTTTCTCTTCCTTTTCTAATAACTTTAAAGTTTCGTTATCCTGTGATTTTACATTTTCTTGTTCTTTTTCGATTTTTTTCTGTAAAATATCTATTAACTTCAAATCACTTCCTGCAGTGTTATACAACTGAAACTTATTTTCTTCTAGTTCTTTTTTATTTTCATTAATATCAGAATTTATATTTTTATATTTTTCTCTTATATCTTCTAGTTCTTTTTCCATATATTTAAATTTACATTTTTCCATATCAAATTGTTTTTTTGCCCTCTTTAATTCACTCACGTATGAACTATCCTTAATTATATTTTCACATTCACCTATAATCTTTTTATTCTCTTGAATTTCTATAAGTAATGTTAGTATACCCATTTTTCATCCGCCTCCAGTAAAATTTATTTATTATCTATTAATATTAATGCTTGTGTTTTTATTAACTATATCTATGAAGTTTAAGTTACAAAAAAATAGAAACGAGCACCGAAAATACTCATTTCTACTTATATTTATATGGATTCTTATTAGACTCTGATATAAAAACAGAGTTTTTGTAACCTATAAATTCTATAATATTCTTTAACCATTTAGCTAAAATTTCTACAGCAGCCCATTCTGTTCCAAAGTGACCAGCATCAATAACCGCTATATCTTCTTCTTCTAAATCACTAACATAATGATATGTAGTGTCTCCCGTAATTATACAATCAGCACCTAATTTTTTAGCAGCATTAAAATAATTCTGCCCACTACCATTTATAACTGCAATTTTTCTTAATTTTTTAGTTTCATTACCAGAATATCTTAAGAAAGGTATGTTTAAATATTCTTTCACTCTGTCGCACATTTCATCTAATGTAATAGGTTCTGTAAGCTCCGTAATTCTTCCTATACCAGAAACTTCATCTCCATTACTTCTTTTATCCGAAAGAGCTATTGTTTTATAGTTATAAAAATCTAAAAGTTTCATAATTGTGTCATTCATACCGCCTCTTATGGCATCAAAATTAGTATGACTTGAATAAACATTTATATTATTTGTTATAATTTTTATTATTTTTTTTCCTAACAATGTGTCCTTCGTTATACTTGTTGGTTTTTTAAAAAGTAGCGGATGGTGTGTTAATATTAAGTTGCAATTTTTTTCTTTTGCTTCCTTAATAACTTCTATAGTACAATCTAACGCCACAAGTATAGATGTTATTTCACACTCTCTATCCCCTATCATAAGTCCTACATTATCATAGTCTTCTTTAAATTTCGATGGTGCATGTTCTTCCATTATTTTATCAATATCCTTTACCTTTAAAGACATTTCATCAGCTCCTCCAGCTTTTGGATTTTGACATTAACTTCGACTTTTCTTTTCTTAGCTGATTGTGTATCCTCTTTTATACTGTTTACTATCTTATTATACGTTATAATTTTTGCTTTTATAAACTGTGCTATAAGAGGATGTTTTCTATCCACTAAAGACTTTCCTATTTCATAAAAAATACTGTCAATTTCCTTAGCTTCATTATTATGCTTTATTTTTATTATCTCATAAAATTTATTTTCGTCAATACACAATTCTTCATCAATTATATCATATCCCTTTTTATAAATGTACTCTCTTAAGACTTCTGAATTTTGTACTGGTTGGAGTATTACATATTTAGCTTTTTTAAAAACCTCCATGCCTTGCTCTATAATATCTCTTATTAAATTCCCTCCCATACCAGCAATAACAATACCTTGAACCTCTTCAGGCTTTATAGTATTTAGTCCTGACCCAAGTCTACATTGTATCTTATCTTCTAGATTTTCAAGAAGTATATTCATTTCTGCTTTTTTTACTGGTCCTCTATTTATATCAGAAGCTATAGCTTTAAAGCACATGTGATTTTTTACTAAATATATAGGTATATATGCGTGATCTGTACCTATATCTGCAATACAATTACATTGTTCTGCCATTGAAGCAATAGTTTTAAGTCTTAAGCTAAGTTCCATTTACATATTCTCCATTTCATTTTATAAGTTTTACTGAATTTTTTGTTCATTACTATTTTTATTTTAAGTAAATTTAATTTTATCTAAATGTAAATAAAATTCTAATCTGCATAATGAAAAAAGTCACTGATAATATTAAAGGTATATATATAAATTTATACGCAGATTTTTTATCGTACCTAGCGCATAGATACGCTGCATTATACATGCAAAACAATACTGCCATATTAAGCAAACCATAAACCATATGTTTAAATGCAAACTGCTTGCCTGTACCAAATTTTATAGCTACAAATTTAGAGTTAAAATTTAATGGCATTATAGAAGGAAGTTTATTCTGTAAATATAATATTATTGGATTTAAAGTTAGAATAAGTATTATTATGGTAACTATAATAAAAGGAATAAAAAATTTTTTATCCTTATACAAATTTATATTTTTAGTTATCTTATACTCCCAATTTATGAGATTTATATTCTTGCTGTTTAATTCTTTCTCAAATTCATTAAAGTTCTCTGGAGATAATCCATAATTTATATCTTCAGTTTTTAAATAAATTATATTTTTAGTTGAAGTAACAAACATATATGTGCTGCCTATTTTTTCAATTATAGATCTTCCAATAGCAAAGTGATTCTTGCCATATCCAGAAAGCTTCATACCTCTTATATGACCTTCTGCCTTTTTGTATCCTTGTATAGAATCAAATGGGATTTTTGTATTTTTTAATCCTAATGCACTAGTAATATATAAATTATCATTATCTATGGAATAGCTTAAAGAACTACATATTAATATATAATAAAATTGATATATATTAAAAGTAAAAATGGCAATTTTCATGATAATTGCTATTTCGTATGAGTTTACTAAAAATAAAAGTGCTACTAATAGGGAATTATATAGCACACTTGTGGCTAACATAAAGAGAACTCCAGATCCTTTAATCGATTTGTAAATTTTCACACTATCACCTTCCCCCATACATTATACCATAGTTCATAACATATATTAAAAGTTTTATGTATGACAAAAGCACCTATAATAGGGTGCTTTAATCTAAATAGTCTTTTAATTTTTTGCTTCTACTTGGATGTCTTAGTTTTCTTAATGCTTTCGCCTCTATTTGTCTTATTCTTTCTCTTGTTACATTAAACTCTTTTCCAACCTCTTCAAGTGTTCTAGCTCTTCCATCATCTAATCCAAATCTAAGTCTTAATACCTTTTCTTCTCTTGGTGTTAGCGTATCTAAAACATTTATAAGTTGTTCCTTAAGCATTGTAAATGCTGCAGCTTCTGCAGGAGCTGGTGCTTCATCATCAGGTATAAAGTCTCCAAGATGACTATCTTCCTCTTCTCCTATTGGAGTTTCTAACGATACAGGTTCCTGTGCTATTTTCATTATTTCTCTTACTTTATCTACAGGCATTTCCATAATTTTTGCCACTTCTTCTGGCTGTGGTTCCCTTCCGAGTTCTTGAAGGAGCTGTCTTGAGACTCTTATTAACTTATTTATAGTTTCTACCATATGTACAGGAATTCTTATAGTTCTTGCTTGATCTGGTATAGCTCTTGTAATTGCCTGCCTTATCCACCAAGTAGCATAAGTACTGAATTTATAGCCTTTTCTATAATCAAACTTTTCTACAGCCTTTATAAGGCCAAGATTACCCTCTTGTATAAGATCAAGAAAAAGCATTCCTCTTCCTACGTATCTTTTTGCTATAATAACAACAAGCCTTAAATTAGCTTCTGCTAATTTCTTTTTTTCAACTTGATCTCCCTGTTCTATCCTCTGCGCTAAGCTTATTTCTTTCTCTGTTTCTTACGATGGAAACTTACGAAGTTCTTTAAGATTCATTCTTACTGG
>CAZKOJ010000079.1:0-16081 GCA_964554365.1 uncultured Clostridium sp.
AATGCAGCTGCTAATTGGATGATAGGCAACTTTAAAGTTCCATAAGCTTGGTTTGACTCATTAAATGCATTAATGTGTATAACATTAGGGCCAATCCTTGGTGGATTGTGGACAAAATTAGCTAAGAGACCTAAAGGTGACTTAAGTATGTTTAAGAAAACTGCTTTAGGTATGTTATTATTAGGTTTATCCTATATAATATTTGCAATGGCAGATGTTGCAAGAGGTAGCAACCTTGCACCACTTGGTTGGATAGTTGCATTTGGTATTGTATTATCTTTTGGTGAAATGGTATTTTCGCCACTTGGAAACTCATTTATCAGTAAATTCTCTCCACCTAGATTGTTATCAGGAATGATGAGTATTTGGGTGCTTGCTATCTTCTTTGCAGCAAAATCTTATGGATGGATATATGAATTTACATTAAAATTCAAATTTGCAACTGTATACTTTATAATCGCAGGTATTGCTATTGTAGCCGGCATTATCCTTTGGTCATTAGATAAAAAATTGAACAGTTTAGTTGTGGAAGAGGAAAATGTTACGGATACCTCTGTGAATTTAAATTAAAATTCACATTAGCAAATGTAAATTAATAAAGGATCTAAAATTTAGATATAATAGCCACTAAAAAGTGGTACAATTCTCCTTCTAATTCATACAATAATATTGGATGAATTCCATAAATGAAAGGAGATATTATGCAAATTCATGTTGTTCAAGCAGGGCAGTCTATATTTGACATAGCACGAACATATAATTCCACAGTTGGTGCAATTGTGGGAGCAAATGAAGTGCCAAACCCTAACCAACTAGTAGTGGGTCAGACACTGGTAATTCCTATTGTGGGAAGCTTCTATTGGGTTCAACCAGGAGATAGCTTATACAGTATTGCAAGGAGTTTTGGAATAAAATACCAAACACTTGCAAGTATCAATGGAATATCAGCTACCAGGCCACTCCCCGTTGGGTTTAGATTGTATATTCCTCCACAGCCTAGAAGAAGTGCAGAAATAAACGCATACGTGGAACCAATAGGTGGTCGTGTTTCCACTGAATTGGAGCGGTCAGCCCGAAGCGCAGCACCACATTTGACCTACCTGGCACCTTTTAGTTTCCAGATTCAAAGGGATGGAACTTTAAAAGAGCCTCCGCTAAACAATTTCAGAAGCATTGCGAATAATAGTGGTGCAATTCTACTGATGGCAGTTACTAATCTTGAAGGAGGCCAATTCAGTACAGACCTTGGAAGACTTATTCTAACAAATCAGCAACTACAGAATACTCTACTTGATAATATCATCGCCACAGCAAAACGACTTAACTTTAGAGATATACATTTTGATATGGAGCATTTGCCTCGTGAATTGAGAGAAAGCTATAACGCCTTCCTGAGAAAGGCTAAAACAAGATTAAGTGCACAAGGTTTGTTAATGTCTACAGCCTTAGCACCCAAAACAAGTGCTACTCAAGTAGGTGAATGGTATGAAGCCCATGACTATAGAGCCCATGGACAAATTTCAGATTTTGTTGTCATAATGACCTATGAATGGGGCTACAGCGGCGGACCAGCAATGCCTGTATCTCCACTGCCTCAAGTTAGGCAGGTTATTGAATATGCTTTAACAGAAATGCCTGCTTCTAAAATTATGATGGGACAAAACTTATACGGATATGATTGGACGCTTCCTTTTGTACCGGGAAGTATTGCAAAGGCAGTAAGCCCTCAGGATGCCATTTTATTAGCAGCAGAAAATAATATACCGATAAGCTATGATACTAAAGCACAAGCTCCGCATTTTGATTATACTGATACAAATGGAAAACGTCATACAGTATGGTTTGAAGATGCCCGATCAATTCAAGCAAAATTTAACCTTATAAAGGAACTGGGCCTCAGAGGTGTCAGTTATTGGAAGTTAGGAATTTCATTTCCGCAAAACTGGCTGCTTATCGAGAAAAATTTTGATGTAGTGAAACGATAAATATATCAATTAACCCAAATAGGAACAGCCACCTAGATTATATCTTGGCGGCTGTTTTAAAGTCCTGTCAACCTCTTTATTTTATCCTATAACCTTTGTAATCTTAAACATGTTATCAAGCACCTGCCAATTTTGTGGGAAAGGCTGAGCTAGTACCCAATAACTTACTCCTTTTAACCCATATCTATTAGCTAATTTAAACTTTGCCTGAACACTTCTAGCATCTTCAAACCATACTACATGACTAATTCCTTTTTCATCTGTGTAATTATAAAATGGTGACTGAGATTTCTCATCATACTTTATAATAGAACCTCGTTTTATGGCTCTATTTATTGCTTCCTGATTTCCTATACTTTCAGCAAACTCACCACCTGGAGTATAAGGAAGTGCCCAATCGTAACCATATAAAGGCATTCCCATCATTATTTTTTTAGGTGGTATAACAGATACTGCATAATCAATAACTTTTTTAACTTCATTTATTGGAGCTACGGCCATAGGTGGTCCTCCTGACCATCCCCATTCATATGTCATGATTATTACAAAGTCTACTATTTCACCATGAGATTTATAGTCGTGAGCTCCATGCCAAGCTCCAGCTTTAACATCATAAGTTTTTGGAGCAAGTGCAGTAGCCACAACATACTTTTCTGGATGTAATGCCCCCACTAATTTTCTTAAGAAATTATTATATAATTCTCTATCCTCTGGTGGAATTTTTTCAAAATCTACTATTACTCCGTAGTATCCTTTTCCTTTTAAAGTGGCAAGTATATTATTTATTAGAGTCTTTTGAAGAGCATTGCTATTTAAAATATTAGTAATAATTTTAGTATCAAAATTCTTTTCAGATAAATTAGTAACAGATAACATAGGTGCTATTTTGTGCTGTTTAGCAGTTTTTAATATAGTCTCGTCATCTATTGGTTTTAAAGTTCCATCAGCATTTACATGATAACTAAAAGGAGCAATGTAAGTTAAGTACTTTCCTACTTCATTTACCCTCTGCGCGTCTTTTTCGTGAGTAGACGGTTGAATAAAGGCATTAACTTCTATCTCACCATAGTTTTTGCTATACTCCGGAATTCTTATAATAAGCCCCGGATAAATCAAATACGGATTAGAAATATTATTTAACTGTGCAATACTATTTACAGAAACTCCAAATTTTCTTGCTATAGTCCATATACTATCCCCTGGTTGAACCCTATACGCCTTTTGTGATGTTGGGATTACCAAACTCTGTCCAACCGCTAGTTTAGCTGAAGGCTCTAGTCCATTGGTATCAATAATACTTTTATTGGTAACTCCATAATTTTTAGCTATAGACCATACGGAATCCCCTGGTCTAACTACATATATTCTCAATATATCCCCTCTATATTTAATTACTACTAATATTTATTATATTCTTAACTTTTATTTAAATTCTTCCTTTTCTATGTATCTTACATTGGATATTTATCATTAAAACATCCTGTACATAATCCTTTTTCAAATGGAAAATTTTTTAAAAATTCTTCTATTTGAAGATACTCTAACGTATCTGCCCCTATTTCTTTCCTTATTTCTTCTAAACTTTTATAAGCAGCTATAAGTTCTTTACATTGAGGCGTATCAACACCTAAATAACAACAGTGTTTTATAGGAGGTGATGCAATTCTAAAATGAACTTCTTTTGCTCCATTTTTAAATAGAGCTGCAACAATTTTTTTGCTACTAGTTCCTCTAACTATAGAATCATCTACTACTATAACACGTTTTCCTTTTATTTCATGTGCTAAAGGAGTTAACTTTATATTAATCATATTTTCTCTTAAAGTTTGGTCAGGCAATATAAAACTTCTTACAGCATATTTATTTCTAACAAACCCTACTCCATATGGAATTCCTGAAGCTTTTGAGTAACCTATAGCTGCAGGTATCCCAGAATCTGGAACTCCTATTACCACATCTCCTTTTGCAGGGTGACACTCATATAGTTTTTTACCTGCAGTAACTCTAGAATTGTATACATTTACACCATCAATAGTACTATCCTCTCTAGCAAAATAAATATATTCAAAGGCACAAACAGCACTGTCTATACTATTGGAAAATTTAATGGATTTAATTCCTTCATCATTAATAATCACCATTTCTCCTGGCTGTATATCTCTTACAAATTCTGCTCCTAATGATGATAAAGCACAGGTTTCTGAACATATAATATAAACTTCATTTATTTTTCCTATGGATAAAGGTCTTATTCCCATAGGGTCTCTCACTCCAATAAGACTGTTTGTAGTTAATAGGATAAAAGAATATGCTCCCTGTATATATTTTAATGTATTTTCAATGTGTGTTCCTATATATTTTCCCTGTATATTGAACTCTCGTTCTATAAGCTTTAAAATCACTTCTGAATCTGCAGTAGTATTAAATTTAAACCCTTCTCCTTTTAAAACATTGCTAATTTTATCTGAATTAATTAAATTTCCATTATGAGCAACAGCAATTTTACCATATTTAGAATTACCCAAAATAGGCTGTGCATTCTTTCTACTGCTGTCACCACTAGTAGAATATCTTACATGTCCTATAGCTATTTTTCCATTAATATGGCTTAAGTTACTTTTACCAAATACTTGTGAGACTAATCCCATATCTTTATGGCAATAAATTTTTGTTCCATTAGAAACTACCACTCCTGCACTTTCCTGTCCTCTATGTTGAAGAGCAGAGAGCCCTTGATACATAAGATTCTCTAATTCAATATTTTTGTTTGCAAATATTCCAAAAACTCCACACTCTTCTTTAAGTTTATCCTCTTTAACACCACTACAATGATTATTTATAATTTTAGTCATCTTCTCTTAAAATATTTATGTTCTTCCCTTCCATAACTTTATTCATATTTCTAACAGCACACATTTTTCCACACATAGTACAAGTATGTTCATCCTCTGGTTTTGATTCTTCTCTATATCTTCTTGCCTTTTCTGGATCTATAGCTAAATTAAACATTTTTTCCCAGTTAATTTCTCTTCTAGCCTGACTCATGGCATTGTCCCACTCCCTTGCACCTTTGACTCCTTTAGCTATATCTCCTGCATGAGCTGCAATTTTAGATGCTATAATTCCTTCTTTCATATCTTCCAAAGTTGGAAGTCTTAAATGTTCTGCTGGAGTTACATAACATAAGAAATCTGCCCCAGAAGCTGCAGCTAAAGCTCCCCCTATAGCAGATGTGATATGATCGTAACCTGGTGCTACATCTGTAACTATAGGACCTAATACATAAAATGGTGCATTATGACACAGCTTCTTTTCAAGCTGCATATTTGTCTCTATTTCATCTAAACTCATGTGACCTGGACCTTCTATCATAACTTGAACATTTCTTTCCCAAGCTCTTTTTGTAAGTTCTCCTAAAGTCATAAGTTCTTTAATTTGAGAAGCATCTGTAGAATCTGCTATAGACCCTGGTCTACAAGCATCTCCAAGACTTATAGTTACATCATATTTTTCACATATATCTAAAATCCTATCAAAGTGCTCGTAAAATGGATTTTCTTTTCCATTTAACTCCATCCACGCATATAGTAGTGATCCACCTCTAGATACAATGTTAGTAAGTCTTTTGTTTCTCTTAAAAACTGCTGCCGTTTCTCTATTTATGCCTGAATGAATAGTCATGAAATCTACACCATTTTGTGCATGTTTCTCTATTACAGCTAAAAGCTCTTCCTCAGTTATATCCTTTAACTCTTTGTCATAAAATCCTACTGCATCATACATAGGTACTGTACCAATCATAGCAGGAGATATATCTATTACTCTATGTCTAAATTCTTCAGTTTTTCCAAAGCAACTTAAATCCATAATAGCTTCCGCCTTCATTTTTATAGCTACCTTAACTTTTTCTAATTCAGTTTCAATACAATTACAATCCTTTGAAATACCTAAATTTACATTAATTTTAGTTTTAAGTCCCTGTCCTATTCCTTCTGGGTCCAAAGATTTATGGTTTTTATTAGCTGGTATGACAATACTACCTTGTGCCACAAGTTCCATTAAATATTTTACATCCATATTTTCCTTAGCTGATACTCTTTCCATTTCCTTTGTAACAATTCCTTTTTTAGCAGCATCCATTTGTGTTGTGTAATTCATTTCATACATCTCCCTTTTTTTGTTTATTCTTTATTTAACAGAATGATTAAAACTTCTTATATTAACCCGAACATTTCTTATTCCAACCAAAAAGAGGATGCAAAATAAAATGCGTCCCCTCATAATTACCTTTATATGCAATAAAAAAATACAACCTTATAAAGTTGTATAATCTAAACTGTATAAAGTACTTCCCTACGTTGGAATTGTCCAAATCAGGTTATGAGGGTCAAAACTAACAGTTCTATCTCAGCCTATTTCATAGGCACCCCTAGTATATTTAATTTTCTGTACATTTAAACGATAACATATTTAGTTAATTTTTTCAAGTATAATATAAATCAACACTTCTATGTATTGTGAAGAAACATTTGATCAATCATTAAAATTTATAGTTAGCATGTTAACTATAAAAACTTTGAATTATTGATATCACTCAATTTCATTGACACTCTATTTGCTAAATGTTACCATGTATACGTTAACGACACCTTTAGATACTATTAAATTAATAAAAAATCTAAAAATATTAACTTTTGGGGGGAAATAAAATGAAAAAACTATTATCAATGACAGCAGTAATGCTTTTAACCTTATCATTATTATTTTCTGGATGTGCTAAAGAAGACAAGAAAGCTGCTAATACCAATAGTACTAATAGCTCTAGTAATTCCAGCAGCACTAACAGCAATACTAACACTGATGAAAAGAAAGAGTTTAAGTACTATACTGCTGAACAAACAAAAAAAGATATAGAAGAAAAGAAAGATATGATTTTATTAGACATACAGGTTGAAAAAGACTTTAAAGAGCATCACATTAAAGGAGTTACTCCTACACACGCTTACCCAGTTAAAACTGATGAGGAAAAAGCTAAACTTGATAAGGTACTTCCAGACCTTAAGAAATCTACTTCTCCTATAATAATTGTATGTCCTGGCGGAGCTGGTGGAGCAGAAAGAACTTTTGCTTACTTATCAGAAAAAGGAATATCCAAAGATCGCCTATACATATTAAAAAATGGACAAAAAGGATGGCCTTATCCTGAACTTCTTGAAAAATAAAATTGCATTATGAATTTAAATCTACAGGGATTTTTAAAATTATAAAAATCCCTGTTTTTTATTTGTATGTTTATTATTGTAATTGAATATCTCTATTGAATTTTGTAGAATTACAGTATAAAATGATGTAGAATGATTATTTTTGTCACTATTCAATTTTAAGAGTTTAAGAGGAATTAATAATGAAAGATTTTACAATTATTACAGATTCTTGTTGTGATTTACCAATAAACTATATTCAAAATTTAAAAATACCTTATGTTAACTTAACCTGTAATTACAATGGTACAGAAATATTAGATGACTTTGGTGCAAGTTATCCTTTCAAGGATTTTTACGAGGATATGAGGAATGGTGAAATGCCAAGGACTTCCCAACCTAGTAGTGATGCCTTTTATACATCATTTAAGGAAATTTTAAGTAGTGGAAAAGATGTTCTGTACATTGGTGTTTCTAGTGGATTAAGTGGAACTATTAATGGTGCTCATGTAGCTAAACATATGTTGGAAGAAGAATATCCAGATTTTAAAATTTATATAGTTGATATCTTAACGGCTTCACTTGGACAAGGCATAATGGTTTTAAATGCTTATGAAATGAAAAACCAAGGAAAAACTGCAAATGAAATTATGCACTATTTAGAAAATATTAAACAACAACTAAATACTTATATTATAGTGGATGATATTAATCATCTCAAAAGAGGTGGAAGAATATCTTCTGCTGCAGCTTTTGTTGGAATGTTATTAAACATAAAACCATTTTTAACTATAAGTAATTTAGGAAAAGTTTTGCCAATAGGAAAAATCAGAGGGAGAAAAAAAGCTTTAAACACTCTTTTTGAGAAATTTTTAGAAAAAATAGAACATCCCGAAAAACAAATAATAGCAATCTCTCATGGCGATTGTCTAGAAGATGCTCTAGCTTTAAAAAAACTTATATTAAACAAACTAAAAATTAAAGATATTGTTATAAACTATGTTGGACCTGTAGTTGGTGCTTTCGGTGGTCCAGGTGCTGTAGCATTATTCTTTTTAGGTAAAGAACGAGAAATACACGTAAACTAAAAAAAGCTGCTTAGCAGCTTTTTTTAGTTTACAGAGAATAGATACATCTATGTTTTATAAAATTACTCACCCATAAACATTTTCATATCATCATCTACATTTGTTATTCCACCTATAGCAAAATTATCTACTAAAACTTTAACTACATTTGGAGATAAGAATGCTGGCAATGTTGGTCCTAAATGAATATTCTTAACTCCAAGGTGAAGAAGTGCTAATAATACTATTACTGCCTTTTGCTCATACCAAGCTATATTGTATGATATTGGTAGTTCATTTATATCATCTAATCCAAATACTTCTTTCAATTTAAGAGCTATTACTACTAGAGAGTAAGAATCATTACATTGACCTGCATCTAATACTCTTGGAATTCCTCCAATATCTCCTAAACCTAATTTATTGTACTTGTATTTTGCACATCCTGCTGTAAGTATAACTGTATCATTTGGGAGTTTTTTAGCAAAATCTGTGTAGTAGTTTCTGCTTTTAGCTCTTCCATCACAACCAGCCATAACAAAGAATCTCTTTATAGCTCCAGATTTAACGGCTTCTACAACTTTATCAGCTAAAGCTAAAACTTGATTGTGTGCAAATCCTCCAACTATTTCTCCTTTTTCTATTTCTTTTGGAGCTTTGCACTTTTTAGCTTGTTTGATTAAGTCTGAAAAATCCTTTGCTTGACCTTTCTTTCCATCTGCTATGTGCTTAACCCCTTTGAATCCTGTTACACCTGTAGTGTACATTCTATCTTTATAAGAAGCTTTAGGAGTTACAATACAATTTGTAGTCATAAGTATTGGTCCATTAAAGCTTTCAAATTCTTCTGTTTGTTTCCACCATGCATTTCCGTAGTTTCCTACAAAATGATTATACTTTTTAAATGCTGGGTAGTAATTTGCTGGAAGCATTTCACTATGAGTATATACATCTACTCCACTTCCTTCTGTTTGTTTTAATAGTTCTTCCATGTCTTTCAAATCATGTCCACTTATTAATATACCAGGATTATTTCTAACACCTATATTTACTTTTGTTATTTCAGGATTTCCGTAACTTGTAGTATTTGCTTTATCAAGTAAAGCCATGCCATCTACACCAAATTTACCACACTCAAGCACTAGTGCCACTAATTCATCTACACTTAAATCATTATTTAAAGTTGAAACTAATCCTTTTTGCATAAAGCCATGAATTTTTTCATCATTGTATCCTAAATTAGATGCATGTTTAACATATGCTGCTAATCCCTTTATTCCATATATCAAAAGTTCTCTTAAAGATCTTACATCTTCATTTTCAGTAGATAATACTCCTACTTTTGCTGCCTTTTCATCAAATGCTGCTACATTGTCAGCAAACCAAGTTGCTGCCTCTGGAAGCTTTAATTCCTCTTCTTTTTTAACTCCTACAGCACTTAACATCTTTTGAATCCATGTTACAGATTCTTTAGCAGCTGAAAGCTTACCACCAGCATTTATAAATTGATTTTTTATTTCTTCTCTTAACTGTAATCCCTTTTTAATTCTTTCTATAAAAACATCTCTATCAAAGTTTGCATTAGTTATAGTCGCAAATAAACTTTCCATTACGAATTTATCTACTTCCTTGTTAACTATACCCATGTCTCTAGCTTTTGTGCTATATACAGAAATTCCTTTTGTTATATATATTAATAAGTCCTGTGCTCTTGCTAAATCTTCCGTTTTACCACAAACACCCTTTATTGTACACCCTTTACAATTTGCTGCCTCTTGACACTGATAACAAAACATACTCATAATTAATCCTCCATAATTTTTAATTTTCTATTTTTAGTTGATATGCTTACCTAAAACGCATTGTTTAATTGAATTATAGAGTATTATAATCATATAATCGGTAACAATCGTTACGAACTATGCGAAAAAATCTACTTTGTACATCTTTACCTTTCAATATAGTTAATTTACAAATTTCTATCAAAAATTTATTAAAATGGACAAGTATCCTTAATATTCTCCATATCCCACAAATGCACCATAGATGTATCATAGAAACTTTGTTACAATAAAACTCTAAATATGCCGAATCTCTAAACGAGTACGGGGGATCTATTACCTGGGGTGAATCTTCTTTAAGAAGTAGGGTGACTCTCAACCCAAACCCGTCAACTAACCTCGGAGGCAAAATGGAGGGATATAATTTTATGATGAACTTAAAAAAAGTACGAAATTTATTAATTGGTGCATCTTTATCATTAGTAATAGCTCATCCAGTACAAGCTGCTAATTATACTGTAGTTTCTGGTGATTCTCTTTTTACTATTGGGAAGCTTTTTAGTACCACATCTACTACTATTATGCAAAATAATAGTCTTACAAATAGCATGATATACCCTGGTCAAGTACTTAATGTACCCGGAGATGTTTATACAGTAAAAAGTGGGGACAGCCTATATTTAATATCTCAAAGATATGGTATATCTATTGATTCTTTAAGAAAAGCTAATAACAAATGGGACAACTATATATATGTTGGACAAAAACTCACTTTACCTTCACTAACTGCAGTATCTAAACCTTCACTACCAGTATCAACACCATCTGTAGTTCAGTATACTGCTAGTGATTTGGACCTACTTTCAAGGCTTATAATGGCAGAAGCCCAGAGTCAGCCTTACAATGCAAAAGTAGCTGTAGGTGCAGTAGTTTTAAATAGATTAAAGGATTCTCGTTTTCCCAAAACTATAACTTCTGTAATATATCAAGTTGACAACGGATATTATCAATTTACTCCAGTATTAAATGGATGGATTAATAAGTCTGCATCAGCAGAATGTGTACAAGCTGCTTACGATGCACTTCATGGTAGTGATCCTTCTAATGGAGCGTTATATTATTTCGATGATAGTACAACTAATAAATGGCTTTGGTCTAAACCATTAGCTGCTAGAATAGACAAAATGGTATTTGTTTACTAATATACCTAAATCAAAGAAGTTTCAGGTCCAACCTGAAACTTCTTTGTGTATAATGAAGTGATATATATTTACTGTGAGGTTTTGTTAATGGGTGATACAAATTACTCTAATTTAGACTGTACTCTACTAGAAACCGCATTTAAGCTTTTCAAAAATACCCTTGATGAATTTGGTGCAATTTCTGCAGAAGATGCTGCAAATTTATGGGCTAAAGGTGTTAAAAATCGAAATGGTGCATTACAATATTCTGTATTGAACACCACTTTAAAATTAAATATGGAAAGATGTCTTCAGAACACCAGTTGGGTTACAGGTGTTTCGAGCCCTTGGGTAGAAGACTATAAAATAACAAAAGTTAAAAAGGTAAGTCTAGTTTCTTATGAGATAACTGTTAAATTTCATATGGTCGCATCCAAACAAGATTTTGGATATATAACTAGTATCTTATTTATAAATAAAAAGGAGAAATATTGGTTAATTTATCAAATCAAATAATTTTCTTATAAAATAAGAATATACATAGGCTTATTATAAGTTTACGTATATTCTTACATTATCTATGTTCTCTTTTATCTTCTTTAATACGTTTTTTATACGCATAATAAGGACACATTTTAGAGCAACTTCCGCATCCACTGCATCTATTGTTACGATTTTTTATATTTTTATATAACATATAAAAAGCTACTATAATTATAACCCCAGTAATAATAAGTTCACCAATTTTTTTATAATCCATGAAAATACCTCATTCCTATATTAAAAAATAAAAATGAAAGTATCCATGCAGTAGCAAACTGATATATTATAGAAACTAAAACAATCCTTGTTCCAAATTCTTTTTTCATAGTTATTATAGTAGAAGCACAGGGAGTATATAGCAATATAAACACTAAAAAACTTAAGGATGACACTGGAGTAAAGTGTTGTGTAATTGCAGCTGATAAATTGCCTCCATATAAAACTCCTAAAGTTCCTGCTATAACTTCCTTACCCATAAGACCTGTAAGTAGACAAACTGAGTTTTGCCAATTACCGAATCCTAGTGGATTAAAGATAGGAGATATGAATTTTCCTACTGCTGCAAGGAAACTATAATTTATATCTACCATACCATGGAAATTAAAATTAGACAATAGCCAAATTATAATGGACATGGAAAAAATTATAGTTCCTATTTTCTTTAAAAACCCTTTACCTTTTTCCCAAGTATGTATTACAAGCAATTTAAAATCCGGCATAGTATAATGTGGTAACTCTTCAATATACGGTTCATATTCTTTCTCTTTAAATATAAGTTTAAAAACTAAACTATATAAAAAAGCTACTAATACCCCAGTAAAATACAGGACTCCTAAAATTACAATTTCTTTTCCATGAAAAAATATAGTAGCAAAAAGCATATATACTGGAAGCTTAGCATTACAAGACATAAAAGGTATTAGTAATGCTGTTATTATTCTTTCCCTTTTGTTTTCAATGTTTTTTGCAGCCATAAGTGCTGGAACCGAACATCCAAATCCTATAATCATAGGAATAAAAGATTTACCAGAAATTCCACCAAAATTCATAATTCTATCCATCAAAAACGCTGCTCTACCCATATACCCACTGTCCTCTAAAAAAGAAAGTATTACAAATAATGTAAGTATTACAGGCAAAAATACCAAAACCGAACTAATTCCTGATACAACTCCGTCAATTAAAAGTGATCTAAACCATGAACTTTGATATACTAAAATTTTATTCAAAAATGGTATTATATATTGAAAAAGTACACTTCTAAATACCTCTGATAAAGGTGCGCCTACCCAAGAAAAAACTATTTTAAACACAAAGTATATAATAGCCATAAATATAGGGTATGCAAGATATTTATTTAAAACAATTCTATCAATTTTTTCTGTATTATTAGTCCTTAATTTTTTCTTTACTATAACACATGATTTTATAATGCTTTCAATATATGCATAGGCTTGTCTCTCATTGTTTACGTTATCAGGTATAGGTTTAGATATATTAAAATCATTTTCTTTTATGTAATTATTTATATTTTCAATCTGAGCTCCATCTGTACCTGCAGGTATAACTTTTAAACCTAAAGCCTCTGATAACTTATACTTATCTATATATATTCCATTTCTTTCAGCTTTATCTATCATATTCAACACTATTATAATAGGTATATTTAATTTTTTAAGTTGCATAGTAAGATATAAATTTCTCTCTAAATTAACCGCATTAACTACATTTACTATTAAATCTATTTTATTGTTTCTTACATAATCATTAAATATTTTCTCTAATTTTGAATCTGTATCTATAGAATATATGCCAGGAAAGGCTACTATTTTAGTGTTAGAATCTATAAAGCCTTCCTGCTTTTCACTCTTTGAACTTCCTTCTTCATCAGAGATTTTTTCAATTCTTGCTATTTTATTAAACAAAACTTCTTGTCCCACGTTAGGATTACCTATTAAAGTGCAAATAATCATAGCTATCTCCTTTTTTTCTAAAGCTAATGAGAATAGATTTCAAATATTAACAATAATTATTATAACATTAAAAAATATGCCAATCAATGTAACACTTAAGCTTATCAGAGAAATGACTACTACTAAAATAAATCTTCTGCTAATGTTTATTTAAAACTAGCAGAAGATTTATTTTTAACTTATTTTGTAAATTTCAATTTTCCATATTTAAGTTTACCTACTTGAAGTATATCGCCATCTTCAGCTTTTAAGCTTTCATTAACCTTAGTTCCATTAATTTTTACAGCTCCTTGACTTATTAATCTTTTTGCTTCACTTCTGCTTGGTGCAAAAGCTGCCATAACAATCAATGAAACTAAGTCATTTTCAGCTCCTGAAACTATTATATCTGGAATATTCTCAGGCATCTCCTTATTTTGGAATACACTTTTAAACTTTTCTTCTGCTTTAACAGCTTCATTTTCTCCATGATATAATGTAACAATTTCTTTTGCTAAATTCATTTTTATATCTCTAGGATTTACCTTACCCTGTTCTAATTCATCTTTTATTACATCTATTTTATCTGGATGAATATCTGTAGCTAATTCATAGTATTTCACTATAAGTTCATCCGGTATCGACATTACTTTACCATACATTGTACCTGCTTCTTCATTTATACCAATATAATTTCCTAAACTTTTGCTCATTTTTTCTTTTCCATCAGTACCTTCTAATATGGGCATAAATAACCCTACTTGACTTTCTTGATTGTAATCTTTTTGAAGAGTTCTTCCCATAAGAATATTAAACCTTTGATCTGTTCCTCCTAACTCCACATCAGCCTTTAAAGCTATTGAATCATACCCCTGCATTAGAGGATAGAAAAATTCATGGATTGATATGCTTAAATTGGAGTTAAACCTGTTTTTGAAGTCCTCTCTTTCTAGCATCCTAGCTACAGTGTATTTTGAAGCTAATTCTATTATATCTCTAAAGTTTAATGGAGCTAGCCACTCACTGTTAAATCTAATTTCAGTTTTATCTCTATATAATATCTTGAAAATTTGTTCCTCATAAGTTTTGGCATTTTTTAATACTTGTTCTCTAGTTAGTGGTTTTCTTGCTTTTGATTTTCCTGTAGGATCACCTATCATTCCAGTAAAGTCTCCGATAATTATTATAGCCTTATGACCTAAATCCTGAAACTGTTTTATTTTTCTCAAAACTACCGCATGACCTATATGAATATCTGGAGCAGAAGGGTCTAGTCCAAGCTTTATAGTAAGTGGTATATTTTTTTCAATAGAATTATTTAGCTTTTTCTTTAAATCCTCCTCATCAATAATTTCTGCAGCTCCCTTTGAAATTATTTTAACCTGTTCATCTACTAATAACATTTTAAATTTCCTCCCTGTAAAAAAATATTTTATTTAATAGCTCTCTCTTAAAGTTCCTAACTCTACAAATAGTAGGTAAAAACTACTACAATTGGGTAACTTCAAGTAAAATTTAAATAGATAAATAAAAAAGCTCTCGTCCTCTAGTTTTCAAACTAGAGGACGAGAGCTTTACTTCCCGTGGTACCACCTCAATTTATAAACATCTTACGACATTTAATCTCTTCGAGTACGACTTATAAAAAAGTATATACTCTAGCCTTATAACGGAGGCAGGAATCCGAAATCACCTACTATCTCTACTAGAGAGTTTGGTGTTTAGCTCCGAGCTGTATTCAAATTAAACTTCTTTAGTTCCCTCTCAGCATAAAAGAACTCTCTGTAAAAGACAAATTTAATTCTACTCTTTCTCATCAATGCTTCTTGTTGTTTTTTACCATTCTATACAATTATAATACTTTTGTCAATAGTATTTACAAAAGTTTAAATTTTACTCATGAAATTTATTTCTGAATTTTAAAGGAACTTTTAAGTGACACTATTCTGTTAAATACTGGTTTTTCTTCTGTAGTATATTTAGTGTCTGCATTAAAGTAACCTACTCTAATAAATTGGAATTTATCTTCAGGTTTTACACCCTTCATGTTTTCTTCCACAAAACCTTGAAGTATTTCTAAGGAATTTGGATTAACTTGTTCTAAGAAGTTCTTTTCCTCATCCTCTTCTTCACTATCTAATATTAAAGGTTCATATAATCTAAATTCAGCAGGCAATGCATGATTTGCATCTATCCAATGAATTGTTCCTTTAACTTTTCTTCCTGTAAAACCAGTTCCACATTTTGTTTCCGGATCATAAGTGCAGTGAACTTCTAATATATTACCATTTTCATCCTTTACAACTTCATTACACTTTATAAAATAAGCATTTTTAAATCTTACTTCATTGCCAGGGAATAGTCTAAAATA
>CAZKOJ010000079.1:16091-19564 GCA_964554365.1 uncultured Clostridium sp.
TACTCTTTCGTGGGATTTTTCTAAAAATCGTCTGCCTGAACATATAATTCGTTTGAAAATGGAATCATACGTGTTCCAAGTTCAGGATTTTCAGAGTTATTTTCACCCTCTACCATTTCTACTTGGCCCTCTGGGTAATTTGTTATAATAACCTTTATTGGTCTTAACACAGCCATAGTTGCAGGTACCTTTGCTTTTAAATCTTCTCTCAAGAAATGTTCTAACATTTGTTCATCTACTATGCTGCTAGCTTTTGCCACTCCAATTTCTCTACAAAAATTACGAACAGCTTCTGGAGTGTATCCTTTTCTTCTAAGGCCTGCAATAGTTGGCATACGTGGATCATCCCATGCATCCACAAATTTTTCATCTACTAACTGCTTTAGTTTTCTCTTACTCATAACTGTATTAGTAATGTTTAATCTTGCAAATTCAATTTGTTTAGGTTCGCATTCCATTTCGCATTGTTTTATTACCCATTCATATAATGGACGGTGGTCTTCAAATTCTAGTGTACAAATTGAATGTGTAATTCCTTCAATAGCATCTTCAATTGGATGAGCAAAGTCATACATAGGATATATGCACCATTTATCTCCTGTATTATGATGTTTTGTATGAGATATACGGTAAATTATAGGATCTCTCATATTTATATTAGGTGAAGCCATGTCTATTTTAGCTCTTAAAACTTTTTCACCATCTTTAAATTCACCTTTGTTCATACGCTGAAATAAATCTAAATTCTCTTCTACAGATCTATTTCTATAAGGACTTTCTTTTCCAGGTTTTACTAAAGTTCCTCTATATTCTCTCATTTCCTCTGCTGTTAAATCACATACAAAGGCCTTGCCTTTTTTAATTAGTATTAACGCACGATTATACATTTCTTCAAAATAATTAGAAGCAAAATATAATGCTTCCCATTCAAAACCTAACCATTTAACATCTTCTTTTATGGATTCTACATATTCTTTATCTTCTTTCAATGGATTTGTATCATCAAAACGCAAATGAGTTTTACCTTTGAATTCATCTGCTAATTCAAAATTTAAAACTATGGATTTTGCATGGCCAATATGTAAGTATCCATTTGGCTCTGGTGGAAAACGAGTAACTATTTCTTGGTGTTTTCCGGCGTTTAGGTCCTCTATAACAATATTTCTAATAAAATTTGATTTAACGTTTTTTTCTTCCATGCTTTCCCTCTTCCCTTTTTATTAACTTTATTTATATTTTCCCACTTGCTGAAATAAATATATCACAAAACTGCATTTTTTTCTATAAGTTGCATAGAAATTCATCTTTAATTACTTTGCAATATATTTACTGTTCTATATACTTCTATTCATTTCTTAAGTTTACATTAAAATCTCAATATCTAGTAGTACTCTAAAAAACAGATATTTTTTGTAAACAATTTGTAAATTCTATAGACATTTACGGACTTATAATTATAATATAAAATATAGAATATTTTTAAAATTGAATTTATTAATTTCAATTTCATTTCCAATTTTCTTTAATTAATCCATGAGTTAAGTATAATGTTTAACTCTAATTAAAAGTTTTTCTTTAAATTGAAATTGAAAACTGGAGGTGTTTCTATGGATTCTGAATCAAAACAAGTTGAGGAATATTTAAAACATACCTATGGAATGCATTTAGGCCATAACAAAATCATAAGTAAAAATCTTATGAAACAATTAAACAGGAAAAATATCATTGCGCGGACTACTAGATGTATTTATTTAGTAGACAATCTTATAATAAAAACCTCTTCTGATTCTACTGGAGGAACACTGCCTATTGGTGCAGATCAATGCATTAATGAGTTTAATCTATACCACTCTGAGAACCATATAGTAACTAGCTTTAAAGAAATTTTATGTCCTGTTTATGCTATATATAAAAGTAAATTTATATATTTAACCATACACAAGCCTCTTGTAGCACTGGCTAGGAACGATGATTCTCCTGAAACCATATACTCTTATATTAAAGAGAATAAAGAGCTCCTTAATAGCCATAATTTCTTGTTACGTCTAGATAATTTTAAAAACGAACTAGTACAAAAATCACCTGCTATCCAATATGAATTTTCAAAACTCAGTACCTTTGGCTATGATGAAAATAGAAATTTACAAATATTGGACTATGGGATATATTAGTTTGAAATATTTAATAAGAGAGAAGCCTAATGCTGCTTCTCTCTTATATTTTCATGGTTTTTAAAGCTTCCTCATACTGTTTATTCAATATGTCTTTATCATACTCTGAAGCAAAACAAGTATCTATTCCATTTTTTATAACTTTTTTTATATCTTCAATAGTGAATCCCTGTTCATTTATTAAGAAATTAAACTCCTGACTTATTGATACATTTGAAACCGTTGTATTATCTGTGTTTACTGTTATTATCAATCCTTCATCTAAATACTTCTTTATAGGATGTAATTTATAGGATTCAACTGCTCTAGTGTTAACATTGCTAGTTACACATACCTCCAAAGGTATTTTTTTATCTTTTAAATATTTTACTACATTCTCATCCTTAAATGCATATACTCCATGACCTATTCTTTCTGCATGCAATAGCTCAATTGATTTTATTATATTTTGTTCTATTCCAGTTTCTCCTGCATGTATTGTACAGTGAAATCCATATTCTTTAGCCAAATCAAAAGCTTCTTTGTGAATTTCTGGTGGAAAATCATGTTCATTGCCAGCTAAATCTACGGCTACCACACCTTTACCTAAGTAGTTTTTTCCTATTTCTACTAAAAGCTTGCTTTTATCCACTGATTCATGTCTCATGGCACATAATATTAAATTTGATATAACTCCATACTTTTCTCTTCCATCCTTCATAGCTTGTAACACAGTTTCTATAACTTCATCAACTTTCATGCCCATTTCTATATGCTTTAAAGGAGCAAATCTTATTTCAATATACCTTACATTCTCCTTTGATACATCTTCAAGCAACTCAATAGTTACTCTATATATATATTCTCTTTTCTGCATAACTTTCATAGGCAGTTCAAACTTATCTAAATAATCTTTTAAAGAGTCACACTTTCCAATAACTTTTACATACTTTTCAAATTCCTTTAAATCTGTAGTTGGTATATCTATATTTTCTTTTACTGCAATATCCAATATAGTTTCAGGTCTTATACTCCCATCTAAATGACAATGAAGTTCTACTTTAGGAATATTGCTGATTATATTACTATACTTCATTATACTTATTCTCCTTTATAATGTATTAGGCATATGAAAGAAAATAGACTAGCATACTGACAGTTATTTTTTTGAATATGCCTTATAGTTGATCCCTTAACTATCATGTATAAATATCCATCTAAATGAAGTTTTCTTTATAAAAAAAACACCTAACTTCCGCTAGGTGTTTTGGCGGAAAGATAGGGATTCGAACCCTAGGTACGGTCACCCGTACGCCGGTTTTC
>CAZKOJ010000080.1:0-19473 GCA_964554365.1 uncultured Clostridium sp.
CCTTTTCAGGGAAAAAGCTGTACTACGGTATTGGATGGAGATGTAACCGTAGGCTTAAAAAATGCAATAAAAGATATAGAAAATAAAATAAGTGAGATTATTACCTGGGAAAAAATGCTAGCTACCAGCAGTGCTGCAGGTGGACTTAAAATAACAGTACACGGACTTATGGAACAGATGACTGTTAAAGCAGCTAAGGAAGCAGCTTTAGGCGCTGGAGGCATAATAAAAATGGTTACCTCAGGAAAAATGAGAAAAATAGATTTAAAGAGGATACATGATATTAATCCTAATATGATAATGATTGCAGGAGGTACAGACTATGGGGAAAGGGAAACAGCTATTTATAATGCAGAGCTTATAAGTGCAGAAAAATTTGATAAACCTATAGTTTACTGCGGAAATATTGAAAATAGAGAAGAAATAAAAGAGATATTTCAGGGTCAGGAACTTTACATTATAGATAATGTTTATCCTAGAGTAGATGAATTAAATGTAGAGCCTGCAAGGAAAATAATACAAGAAGCTTTTGAAAGAAATATTGTAAAGGCACCAGGTATGAACAAAATAAAGGATATGGTAAATGGTAGTATAATGCCAACGCCTGGTGCAGTTATGGAAAGTTCAAAAATTCTTTACGATATAGTAGGAGATTTAGTGGTTTTAGATGTGGGTGGAGCTACTACGGATGTTCATTCTGTAACAGATGGAAGTACAATAGTTTTAGATATGCTTGTAAGTCCTGAGCCTAAGGCAAAAAGGACAGTGGAAGGGGACATTGGCGTTTTTGTAAATAGTAAAAATGTAATAGATCTCCTTGACATTAGAGACTTAGGAGAGCTTAAAAAAGAATATATAGCTGATCATATAAAACCGATACCTACAGAAGAAGAAGATATAAATGCTAGTTGCTTGTTAACCAGAAAAGCATTAGAAGTGGCTGTAGACAGGCATGTAGGAACCATAAAAAGAAAATATGGGGGAGAAAGTGGCTTTGTAGCTTATGGTAAGGACTTATCTCAGGTTAAATATATTATAGGAACAGGTGGTGCATTAACAAGGCTTCCGGAAGGTGAAAAAAATCTTTTAAGTATAAGGTTTTTAAAAGATGATGTTACCATGCTGCCTAGAAAAGGTGCTAAGGCATTAATAGATAAGGACTACATCATGGCTTCAGCAGGAGTTCTAAGTAAAGAGAATAAAAAAGTTGCAGAAGCACTTTTAAAACAAAGTTTAGGTATAACCTATCATATGGAAAGTGAAAAATGAAGAGTTCAATACTTAGAAAATTAGAGTGAACTACTCACCGCCTAAGAGGTAGGTGAATTTCCCACAAAAAGGTTAAATATTAAAAAAGGAGAATTTGTTTATGAAAAAGGAATACCCATGTGTGGAAATAGACTTATGTAAAATAACACATAATGCAAATACAATTTTATCTATGTGTAAGAAAAAAGGCATTGAGGTGGTTGGAGTAACTAAAGTATTTTGTGCTGAACCATCTGTAGTACAGGCAATGTTAAAGGGTGGAATTGTGCATTTTGGAGATTCGAGGATACAGAATTTAAAGAATATGAGAGATATACACTGCAAAAAAACTCTTTTAAGAATTTCCATGGAAAGTGAGGCAGAAGAGGTTGTTAAATACAGCGATATAAGCCTGAATTCTGAACTAGAAACCATTAAAGTTTTATCAAAAACAGCTAAAAGTATAAATGAAATTCATAATATTATACTTATGGTTGATGTAGGTGACTTAAGAGAGGGTGTACTTGTTAAGGATGTTATTAGTACTGTTAGAGAAATATTAAAGTTAGATAATATAAAATTAATAGGTTTAGGTACTAATGTTACTTGCTATGGAGGAGTGCTTCCAGATGAAAATAATTTAGGAAAATTGGTGGAATTAAAAAAAGATATAAAAAACATTTTTAATATAGAGCTTTCGATAATTTCAGGAGGTAATTCCAGCAGTCTTTACATGGTTATGAATAGTACCCTGCCAAAGGAAATTAATCAGCTTAGAATTGGAGAAGGAATTGCATTAGGAAGAGAAACAGCTTTTGGTAATCCTATAGCTAATTGTTATGATGATGCCTTCATACTTAAAGGAGAAATAGTAGAAGTTAAAGAAAAACCAACAGTTCCTACAGGGGAAATAGGTAGAGATGCGTTTGGTGAAAAACCTCATTTCAAAGATATAGGAATACGTAAAAGAGCTATTGTGGCTGTGGGCAGACAGGATATAAAAGTAGATGGGCTTATACCTTTAGATAAAAATATAAATATTTTTGGCGCAAGTAGTGATCACTTGATCTTAGATATTACAGATAGTTACGAAGTTCTTGAAGTTGGAGATATAGTAGAGTTTAAAATGGATTATGGATGTGTTCTTGCTGCTATGACTTCACAGTATGTAAAAAAATATTATGAGAAAGAATTAGCAGTAGCTAGTGTATAAATATTGTTTAGGAGGAACTATTTATGAAAAGAAAAATAAAAGTAGTAGTTTGGGGATTAGGTTCCATGGGAAGTGGAATAGCTAAAATGATATTAGGCAAAAAAGGTTTTACTATAGTTGGAGCTATTGATATGGACCCTAATAAAGTTGGTAAGAAGCTTTGTAGTGTTTTAGCATTAGAAGAAAATGAAGACAACTGTTGCACAGTTACAGATAAAGCTGAACAGGTAATGAAGAAAGGATTTGCAGATGTGTGCATGATAGCTACAGCTTCCTTTACAAGAATTGTATTCCCATTAATTAAAATAGCAGCAGAGGCTGGTATGGACGTTGTAACTACAGCTGAAGAAATGTCATATCCAAAAGCGGTGGATAAAGAGCTATCAGAAGAAATTGATAAAATAGCAAAAGAAAACAAGGTTTCAATATTAGGAACTGGAGTAAATCCGGGCTTTATTATGGATTTAATTGTTATTGCATTAACTGGTGTTTGTGACACTGTTGATAACATAAATGTAGCTAGAATAAATGATTTAGCTTGCTTTGGTAAAGCAGTTATGGTGGAGCAGGGAATAGGGCTTAAAAAAGAAGAATTTATAGAGGGTGTTAAAAGTGATACTGTAGCTGGACATGTTGGTTTCTTACAATCCTTTGGAATGTTTGAAGAAGCTTTTAATGTTAAATTCAATAACATAAGACAGGAAAAAGAACCAATTATTACAAGTGTTCCACGTTCTACAGAAATTGTATCAACTAAACCTGGAGATGTGGCAGGCTGTAGACAAATAGGATATGCTTCCTTAGATGATAAAGCATTTATTAAAATGGAACATCCACAACAAATAAAGCCAGAACTCGCAAACGTTGATACTGGAGATTATATAACAATAAACGGAAAACCTAAAATAGATCTTCAAATAAAACCAGAAATTCCAGGAGGTATTGCCACTATTGCTATATGTGTTAATATGATTCCACTTGTAATGAATTCTACACCGGGATTAAAAACTATGCTAGATTTGCCAGTACCAAGAGCAATAATAGGAGATGTTAGAGATTTAGTAGTAGATATGGGATAATGGTTTTTAAGCTTCAGATGGGGTCGAAGACAAAACTCCACCTGAAGCCAAGAATCTTGTTTATTGGGCATTTAAATTTTAAATAAAATGTGTACTTAAAAACTAATTTAAATTTTCAGAAAAATGGCAAAAAAGATATACCGGATAAATAAAAATTCATTTTTATGGGGCTTGTATCCAGGGTTAAAATAGGTTTAGATTTATCAGTTACAAAAGCAATAGCAGAGATTAGATAAAAGAAGCATTTAATTTTAAATCTTTCTTGCTCCCTAAAATTTCAACCAACATCATAATAGCTTATAGAGTTTTATATACTTAAAGTTAAAAATATTCTAAGAAATTTAACTGTATATATGGATGATTGATATTGAAAGGTTTAATAAAATAAGAACAAAAAACTGAGGGGGATTATTTAATGAATTTATTTAGGAAGAGGAGCCTAGCAGATTTTAAAGGTGTAACAGAAGGAAGTGGTTTAAAGCGAAAGTTAACTGCTTTTGATATAGCAGCACTTGGAATTGGATCAGTAATAGGAACAGGTGTATTTGTGGCAACAGGTCAAGGGTCTCAACTGGCAGGACCAGCAGTGACAATGTCATATATAATAGCTGCCATAACAAGTGCATTGTGTGCCCTTACTTATGCAGAGCTTGCTACTATGTTTCCTGTTTCAGGAAGTACTTATTCTTATACTTATGTTGCTTTTGGTGAAATTATAGCATGGATTATTGGATGGAATTTAATTTTAGAATATCTTGTTGTATCGGCAACTATTGCATCAGGATGGTCATCAACCTTAGTAGGAATTTTTGAAGCTTATAATATACATTTATCCAAAATGATTATAAATTCTCCACTAGCCGGTGGTATAGTAGATTTACCAGCTATTATAATTATGATTATTGTAACTTGGATTCTTTATATTGGTGTATCTGAAAGTGCTAAAGTAAACAACATTATAGTTATGATAAAAGTGGGTGTAATACTTGTGTTTATAGCTCTTGGAGTAACTCACATAAATCCTGTAAATTATCATCCATATGCACCTTATGGATTTAAGGGAATAATGTCAGGTGCAGCAATTATATTCTTTGCATATATTGGATTTGATGCAGTTTCTACTGCTGCAGAGGAGACAATTAATCCTAAAAGAGACATCCCTCTTGGATTAGGAATTTGTATGCTGGTGGTTATTGTACTGTATATAGCAGTTTCATTTACGCTTACAGGAATGGTTCCATACAAAAATATAGATGTAAATAATGCTCTTCCCGCTGCATTAAGGCGAATAGGAATTAATTGGGGTTCAGCATTAGTTGGTGTAGGAGCAATTATTGGAATGATATCTGCTCTTATTGTAACCACATATGGTCAAGTAAGAATATTTATGGCCATGTCAAGAGATGGATTAATACCAAAGTCCTTTGCTAAGGTATCTAAGAAACACGGTACACCAGGAATATGTACTATAGCGACAGGAGCGTTAACAGCTATTATAGGAGGATTTTTACCATTAACTGTACTTATGGATTTGTGTAATATAGGTACTTTATCTGCATTTGTAGTTGTATCAATGGGTGTTATTATTTTGAGAAAAACTATGCCTGATATTGAAAGAAAATTTAGATGCCCAGGAGTACCCTTTACACCTATACTAACAATAATTTTCTGTCTTTATCTAATGGTAAGTCTACCTGCAATTACTTGGATCAGGTTTGCAATATGGTCAATAATCGGCGTTTCTATTTATTTCCTATATGGGATGAAACACAGTACATTGAATGATAAAGAAGGCACAACATAGCAAATAAGAAAATGTATAATTAGTTAATAAAAAAGTTAAGAGTCAATAAGAAAACTCTTAACTTTTTTTTATTATTCTGTTTTTTCTTCATTGGATTCATCAGGATTTTTTTCGGATTTCTTTATATTAATCTTTGATATTATTTCAGGTACCATTTCTATAAGATTTCCAAGGCTGTTTTTGTCTTTTACAGGAAGCATAGATACTTCATCCTTTTTAATTACCAATATAGCATTAGGTACAATTCTAGCTCCCATTCCAACACCCGAACCTGAACCATTAGCACCTTTATCATCAGTACCTACTCCACCACCACTGCCACAGCCGAACATTACGGATATAATAGGTACTAAAGTAGTTTCACCAACAACAATAGGTTCACCTACTACAGTTTCAGTTTTTAAAAATTTTTCTAGTTTGTTAAATATCATTTCTAGATTTTGAGACATTGAAGATTCATTTGACATAATTATTTCCTCCTCTTATTTTCAAATATTTAAAATTAAGTTTTAAAGTGTATACTAGATAATACACATGAAATAGTAATTAAGTTTCAAGGGTTTTGGACTTTTTCTTAAATAAAATTTTTCTTATTTCTTTTTTTAGTATGAGTTTTAATGTCCTATAGACTATGAAAAATAATATTATTTTCCCGGCAATATTAATTTCTACATCTATATTGTCATCATCAAAGATAGGCTGTAGATCTATTTTAGCACTAGGAATTATTTTATTTAATATAGGCATAAATGCACATAATATACCTGTTATGGAAGGATCATAAAATCCATATACTCCTTTAAGCTCTACCACTTCAGGTGATATTATCTTTAATATGTCACCAAAATAGGAAATTGCATAGCCTATTATTTTTTTGCTTAAGATATCCCTGGTTAATAAATTACTTTTTTTGCCCTTTGATTTTTTATCTTTCTTTTTCTTTTTTTCTTTAGGTTTATTATCCTTTTTAAAAGAAATACATTTATTCATAATAAAAAAACAGGTTTTAAATTTTTGGCCTTCTTTTATAAATTCAATTTTAATTAAATGAAACAGCCAAGAAATACCTGCATTTAAGTATAGGTCTTCTTTTATCTTACAATTAACTGCATACTGAAAAGGAATAAACATTAAAAATATTATTAATGAAAGCAAAGTATATAGTAATAACTTCAATAGCATAATAAATATTAACATAAAGCATCCTCCTTTCAAATAAAAAATTATAATTAACTTGCTTTGAATATTTTAGAAAAACTTATTTTTTTTATTTTTTCCTTTAAAAATTTTTTAGCAGGTTTTTTAGCAATACTTATAGAAGTATTTAATTCTTTTTTAATGAACTTTTTAAAAGGGTTCTGCTTATAAATATTTTTAGAATTTTTCATGCTTTTATTAAAGTGTTCATAGGAGTGGATAATGTTTTTTAATTTTAATTTTAAATCCTTATATTCAAGCTCTGCTAAACCATTTTCTACTATTAATTTAGAAATTAAGTTCAATCTTTTTGGAAAAACAAAATCTTCATCCTCACAATTTAAGTTTTCATCTATGGCAGATATGAGTTTTAAATCTTTTCTACACTCTTTGCAATAGTTTAAATGTTCCTCAACAAATATTTTCTCTAGAGGTTCTATGGTGTTGTCTACATAGGAGTAAAGTAAATTTTTATTAAGCTTACAATTCATTTTTATTCCTCCAAAATATTTTCTAATCTTTTTTTTAGCATTGCCTTAGCTCTGTAAAGCTCTGTTTTTACAGTTCCAAGAGGTTTTCCTATGAGTTCAGAAATTTCATTGTAACTTAAATCTTCATAGTACCTTAATATTATAACCAGCCTATAATTTTCAGGCAAATTTTTCAGGTGTCCCTTTAGTATTTTTTTTAAATCTAAGTTTTCTATTTCCCTTTCCAAGTTAAAGTTGGAAGCTATACTATCTTCTAAACTGGAGCTTTCACAAGTTTCTGCATTTAAGGATATAATGTTTGATTTAACAGTCCTTTTAAAGTTAAGACAAACATTTATAGAAAGCTTTCTAATCCAAGGATGGAAGGGCATATCTTCATGGAATTTATTTATATTATTAAATACCTTTATATAAATTTCCTGTACTAAATCTAATGCATCCTGTTCATTTTGAATATAACTATACCAGAGCTTATACAGGTATTTTTCATAAGATGTAAATAACTCCATGAGAGCATATTTATCATATTTTTTGCATTTTAATATTAACTTTTTATTTATATCTATCATGGCTCATCCCCAAATAATGCCAATATATAATGAAACTATACTCTATATACACATAATTTATCAATAAAGTTTCAATAAAACAATATTTATATAATGATATACATTTTTTAAAAATTAATATTATAATTACCATATGGTAATTATAATTTAATATAGAATAGTTATATGTTGTATATTGTGTATTAATATTTTTATTGGACTAGGAATAGGTGTTGGAATTGGTGTTACTATAGGAATTACATTAGATAATAATAATAAGAAGAAAAGCAAACAACTATTTTAATATTAATTATGCAGTTTTAAGAGTTGAACCTTAACATGTAATATCTCTGAATTTTACCAATTGTAACGCAAAACAAAGTACCTCTAAAGCTTTGAAATATAAGCCTTAAAGGTACTTTTTTAGTTGAATTTTAATCTGAGTAACTTGGAGTAAGTCCCCCATCTTTATGACTGTTAATAATATCTGAAGTTTAATAATAATTTAATTGATTAAGTGCGTTTGCTTGAAGAGGCGACAGTAATAGAGATACTCCAAGGCATACAAAAGAATATAATATGGTAATTGATTCTATAGATGTAGAGATTCCAATCTGTGATAATAACCACATGGAAATACACATTATAAATAAACCAGCAGGTATTAGCGCTTTGACTCCAAACAGCAGTATAGTCATAATAGCTTTTACATTATATTTTTTATTTTATTTAAAAGTATTTTTTTCTAATTCCATAAATTACATTCTCCTTTTTATAACTAGGCCGGTCTACATACTTTGGGTAAAAAAACGCACTACATAAGATATGTGCTGCAAGAATTTAAGTGCTTAATAATTTTTCTATTTGCTGACTTACTGCTAAAAGTGCTGAAACATCCCTTTTGGTTACAGATACAGTAATTGCACCTTCTATCTTAAATTATAATAACTGGTCTATATATAGTGCTATTTTTATTTATATATTGTCAATGAAAATTATTAAAGCTATGCTTATAACTTAATATCACACAAATATTATTAAATGATACATAAGTAGGGGATATTGTGATTAAAACTATTTGCAATATAAAAAAATCACATATGACTTCTATTGTTTTAAAGCTTTCAATACATTATGTATAGAATCTATATCCTCGATATTTAGTTTATCGAAATTATCTAGTTTAGATTTTATATCTTCAATTATTTGGTTTTTATAGCTTGTATTATTATTTTTATTAAGAAAAAAAGTAGCTATGGTGCCAGTAAGCATGCTCAAAAATCCTATTCCAACAAGCATTAGTATGCCAGCAATTACTCTCCCTATTGTAGTAACGGGGGATATATCTCCATATCCTACAGTAGTAATAGTAACAAAACTCCACCAAAGGGCATTTCCTATTGTTAATCCTTCCATAAAATGAATTCCCATGGTTCCAATTAGCAATGTAAGTAAAGTAATCCAGATAACATAATGAAAATTATTTGTTCTTATAAATTTATCTATATGTTTTCTAAATTTCAAAAGCAATGCTATTGAGCTAAATACTTTTAAAAATTTAAATAGCTTAGTAAATTTAAGCAATTTGGATAACTTTAAAAATCTAGCAACTTGAAATACTGAATTAAATGGAATAATAGCAATCAAATCAATAATGTTGTTCTTAAAAAATTTCTTTTTATCTTTGGCAAAGTAGAATCTTGTAAAATAATCTATTGTAAATATAACTAAGATCAAATTATAAACAATGTTAAAAATATAAGAAACTCTTTTAGATAAATTGTTTGACAAATCAATTACCAGCATTATAATGACTAATAGAGATAATATACCCATTACAATTTCATAAATAATTTTTAAACTTCTTTTCCTTTGTAAATCCATATTAAAGCATCTCCTAACTACTTATATTATTTTACAAAGTTGGAATTATTTCAAGTGTTTTATTATATTAATACAATATGTAGTAATGAATATATATTTTCAATGCAGTAGATTTGTAGTTATCACTATAAATTGTAGTTATAAGTATAAACAGAATTTTTAGCTTCAGGTGGAGTTTTTTTATTCCATCTGAGGTTTAGAAACCGTTATCCAGGGTGTTCGCGGTGGTAGACATCGGATAAAAAATTTAAAATATAGTTATAAAAAATCAAATTACAAGCAAAAAAAGAATACCTCTAAGGCTTTGAAATATAAGCGTTAGAGGTATTTTTACCTTAAGAAGTTAACACAATGCTTTAATTATTTACGCTGCACTGGAAAATATACTTCAGTTATAAACTCATTAGGGCTGCATTTAGATTCTCCACCCTTAATGTATTTGTCATAAGGAGCAGCAACTATTTCATAAGAATTTTTGTAAATCCAGTCTGTAAGTTCTGCATAAGCTTCGCCAATTTCACTGTATGCACCTATAAATGTGGTGTGAGCATGCAAACCGCCTTTTAAAATTCTTGTTTTTATAAAATCTGTTTGGAATTCTCTGTCTACAGGTATACAAACTTCTATGTCTGCATTGGTGTGATCAAAATCTTCATCATAATAAATAGTCATTATATTCCCACAAACTTTTAGATTGTTTCTGTATATATTTTCAAAAACTTTTCCAATTACATTGCCTATAGTATCCATTGAAATCCTATCTCTTAAACTTAAAACCAACATGTCTTCTAAACTATCAACTGAAATTTCAAAATTTCTCTTAGAAGTCATTATATCATCGCCTTTCTTTAATTTTTCTACAGAATCTTTTAATTCAAATAAAATATTATTGTTGTATTCTAATTGATTTGTAATATAATTTATTTGTTTTTGTAATAATCTTTTTAAGGTTTCATTGCTTTTGTCTTCAACAATTTGCTTTATTTCATCTAAAGAAAACTTGTATATTTTAAGCTTATTTATCCTTAATATATCTTTAACCTGATATTTTTCATAGTATCTGTATTGATTTTCAGGATTGACAAAACTAGGCTTTATCAATCCAAGTTTATCGTAATGCCTCAGCATTTTAGTTGAAACTTTTCCAATTTTCGAAAATTGTCCTATGGTGTACATTTTAAACCTCCTTAATTTTCATTTCCTTCGAAGTGATTAATTACATTTTAAACTTTACCATAAGGTCAAAGTCAATATATTTTTTAAAATCCACAAAATAAGAATAAACAAAGAAAGAATTGTACAATATATTTGAAATACACTTTATTCGATGTCTACCACCGTTAACGCCCAATTTTAATTAAGAAGCTCCTCTTACTATGGTCAGAGGATTAAAAATACTATTAAAAAAAGGAGAAATATTTATGGATGTAAAAAGAGCAATTGAAGTTGTTGACTCAATACGTGTAATACAAGTAAGTTATGAAGGAAGTCTTGTTTGGATAAAAAACATTGATCAACAAAACAATACAGCTGAAGTTAAAGATATAAATACAAATAGAGAATTTAATGTAAATATCAGGGATTTAAGAGAAGATTAATTTAGAAAAATATTAAATAATAATTTTTAAATATGGATAAACATAGAAAACTCAATGACTAACAAAAAATAAATTTAGATAAATTAATAAAAATAAATTGAATTTTCAAATCCAATTGATCCATGAATTTCCTAGAGTAATTCCTATAAAAACACATAACCTAAAATGTCAATAAAGCAGTACAAAGGAGGAATTACTTATGTCAAAGAAACCTTTAATTCCAGGTGCAGAAAGTGGATTGAATAAACTAAAAATAGAGACTGCAAATGAATTAGGTGTTGATCTAAATAAAAATTATGTTGCAGATTTAACCTCTAAGGAGATTGGAGCTATGGCTGGACCAACAGGAGGAAACATGGTTAAAAAAATGGTTGAAGCTTATGAAAACAAATTAAAGTAATAGCAAAGCCTGTATCTTTTTAGGATGCAGGTTTTACTATTATATTATGAAAGATAAGATGTTAAATAAAGAGATTATGAATTTTTTTCCCTCATGTCAAATTAAATATATTTTTAAAGATAGTTCACAAATTTTTCTTGACAATTGAGTATAAGGGTAATACACTAATATTGTGTATATTTTACATTAAAATTAATAAAGGAGTGTGCTTTATGAGCGGGGTTGTTCTAAACTAATAAACTGAATAGTTAAATCTTAAAAGTCTGAAAACCTAAATTGTGGTAGGTTTGTTTTCGTTACAGATTTTTAAGAATATTAGTTAGAACACGGATAGCATTGAACCTTTTAATATATTTAAGATGAATCAGCCGTGCATATTGCATGGTATTTTTATGCCCATTATTAGAGAGCTGGAATAACTAAGTAAGTTTAATAAATAATAAGGTGTTGTCTTTTGAAAAAATTCACTTGTTATTTTTAAAATTTAGCGGCTCTAATATAGGTTGATTCTATGAAACTTTTTAGGGAGAAATATATACCTTATTAAGTTACGTTAAAAAGGCTGTAGTGATATTAGTTCACTGCAGCTTTTTGGCTTTTCCATGATTCTAATTAAATTCAGTTTCATTAGTAAAAAGGTATCCACAATAATCAAGTGATTTTAAAATGAAAGAATTATGGAGGAGTTAAAATTGAACAAAAATACTATTGAAGTTTTAGAATATAATCAAATTATACAAACATTAAAATCTTATGCATTATCAGATATGGCCAAGGAAATCATTGAAAAATTGGAACCCTATGTAGATATTAAATTAATAGAAAGACATATGGAAGAAACTACAGAAGCAAGAGCCATCGTAGATAAAAGTACTAATGCGCCGTTGCAAAGCCTTACAGGTATAGATTTTATAAGAGATAAGATTAAAAAAGGAGTAAATCTTTTACCAGAAGAATTAGAAAAGATAGCTATATTGCTGAGAGATGGAAAGAAACTCAAAAATTTCATGAAAGATAAGCTATATTGTGCTCCTAGGGTAAGTACTTATGCAGCTTCAATATACGAATTAGATGATCTAATAGAAGAAATAGAAAAATCCATTGCTCAAGGCAGAGTATTAGATAAGGCAACTACAACGCTTTCAAAAATTAGAAAGAAAATAGTAATTTTAGAGGAAAGGATAAAAAATAAAATAGAATCTGTACTCAGAAATGAAAAATACAAAAATTATATTGGAGAAAATTTAGTAACCATAAGAAATGGAAGATATGTTATACCTGTTAAAAGTCAGTATAAGCATGAAATTCAAGGAAGCATTCATGATAATTCATCCAGTGGCTCAACAGTTTTTATAGAACCTATTGAAGTTAAAAAAGCTCAAGATGAACTTAATATGTTTAAAATAGAAGAAGAAAAAGAGGTTTATAAAATATTATCTACACTTACAATTTTAGTTGAAAGTTTTAATAGAGAGCTTTCTATAAATATAGAAACCATGGTTTATTATGACTTCCTTTTTGCTAAAGCCAAATACAGTAAAGCTTTAGATGCAGGCCCTGTGAAATTTAACACGGAAAGAATTGTAAAAATTAATAAAGGAAAACATCCTTTACTTGGGAAATCTGCTGTGGCTTTAGATTTTAATATTGGTGAAGATTATAAAGCACTGGTTATTACAGGTCCAAATACAGGTGGTAAAACTGTAGCTTTAAAAACCGTTGGATTATTAACTATTATGGCACAGTCAGGACTTCATGTTCCTGTGGAGAAAGGTTCAGAATTTGGAGTGTTTGCTGATGTATTAGTGGATATTGGAGATGGTCAAAGTATTGAACAAAATTTAAGTACCTTTTCTTCTCATGTTAAGAATATTATAAATATAATGGCTTGTGCGGATAAATACACTATGGCAATTATGGATGAGGTAGGATCAGGCACAGACCCAGGAGAAGGAATGGGAATTGCTACTGCTGTACTAGAAAAAGTTTATGAAAAAGGAGCCTTAATATTTGCAACTACTCACTATAGTGAAATAAAAGAATTTGCAGATAAAAAAGAAGGTTTCAAAAATGGGTGTATGGAATTTGATATTAATACATTGAAGCCAACCTATAAATTAAAAATAGGTAAAGCAGGGGAAAGTAATGCCTTTTTAATAGCACTAAGGCTTGGCATGGACATTAAAATCATAGAAAGAGCTCATAGGATAACCTACAAGGAAGAGAAGAGTTATTTGGGTTTCAATAAAGATTTATATAATGTAAAAACAGCAGATAAAGAAGCTTTGAAAAATCATGAAGATAAAATTAAAGCAATAGAAAATGTGAAGAAAATAAGCAAGATAACTGAAAAACAAAAGCAGCAACCTTATTTTAATCTGGGGGATTGTGTATATATAAGCACTATGGACAGAACAGGTATTGTTTCTGAATTGCAAAATAGTAAAGGCGAAATTGGAGTTATGGTTATGGGGAAAAAATTTAAGATAAATCATAAAAGACTTAAATTATATGTAGCTTCAGAAGAACTTTATCCTGAGGATTATGATTTTGATATAGTATTTGAGAGTAAAGATAATAGGAAAAAAAATAAACTTATGAATAAAAGACATGTAGAGGGAACGAAAATTCAGGTTAAGAAGGGAGAAAGTTAATATGATTATTAGAAGAGAAACAAAGAGTGATTTTGAAAAAATATATAATTTAGTTAAGATCGCTTTTCAAACAGCAAATGTGTCAAATGGTAAAGAACAGGATTTTGTAAATGAGCTGCGAAATAGTGAGAATTACATTCCTGAACTTGCTTTAGTTGCAGAAGATGATGATAGGTTAATTGGTCATATTATGTTAACTAAGAATTATATCAGCAATGAAGACAGTAAGTTTGAAACACTTTTATTAGCTCCTATTTCTGTTGCATTAGAATACAGAGATAAAGGTATAGGTTCTCTAATGATAAATGAGAGTTTTAAAATGGCGAGAAATATGGGATATAGCTCAGTTGTTCTTGTGGGGGATCCAGCTTATTACAGTAGGTTTGGATTCATGAAAACCACAACTTTTGGCATCAAATATCTGCATAATATTCCAGAAGAATATATAATGGCCTGTGAGTTATTTCCAAACGCATTGAAAGAAATTAATGGAACTATTGATTTTTAAACTTCATAAACAAGCATAATATTTCAACAAAATAACTGTTAATATGTTGCATATTATTTAAATTTTTTATAATATATAAGTAGAGATGAAAACACAGTTCGGTAGGTAGTCCGAACCTGCCTAATAGGTAGCAGTAACCTTCTCCCTCCTGGGGTCGTCCATTCTCTATTTTAATTAGGCATCTGAAAAGAAATAACAAGTTAAAGATGCCTTAAACAGGAGGAAAGATAAAATGAATACCAGTATCAAATTAACTGTATTTTTTCAAGGTCCATTTTGGGTAGGAGTATTTGAAAAAACTTATGGAGAAAATTATGAAATTTCAAAGGTTACCTTTGGTTCTTCTGAACCTAAGGATTATGAAATTTATGATTTTGTACTAAAAAATTTTTATACTTTAAAATCTAGTAATTCATTATTTTCTCATGAAACTAATGAGATTAAGGTGAAGAAAATAAATCCTAAAAAGCTTCAAAAAGAAATTAAAAAAGAAACGGAAAATAGGGGCATAGGTACAAAAGCACAACTTGCCATGAAACTACAATATGAAACAGTAAAGTTAGAAAAAAAGAAGCTTTCAAGGGAAGAAAAAGATCTTGAAAAAGAGAGGAAATTTGATTTAAGACAACAGAAAAAACTTACAAAACACAGGGGACACTAATTATTTTAGTGTTCCCTATATTTTATAATAAAGTAATTTTAAATTCAAAAGTAGACTTGTATATTTAAGAAAAGGAAGTGTGCTATATGAAAATTGAAAAAGGAAAAAGTGAACATATTAAAACAATAATGAGTATAATTAAGGATGCTATTAATGATATGGAATCAAAGGAAATATATCAATGGGATAATATTTACCCTGATGAAGAAGTATTAACTCAGGATATTAATAAGGAAAACATTTATGTTTATATGGAGGGAAATGATATTAAAGGATTTATAATTTTAAACCAACATGAAGCGGAAGAATATAAAACTTTGAAATGGAAGTATAATAAAGGGAAGAATTTAATAGTTCATAGATTATGTGTAAATCCTAAATATCAAGGCAAAGGCATAGCAACTAGGCTTATGGAATATGCAGAAAACTATGGAAAAAACAATAAATATGAAAGCATACGTTTGGATGCATTTATAAAAAATAAAGCAGCTTGTAGTTTATATGAGAATAGAGGCTATGAAAAAGTAGGCATAGTAACTTTTAGAAAAGGTGACTTTTATTGTTATGAAAAAAATTGTAATAATTAAAAAAACACCGAAACTTTTCTAAAATATGGATAAAATAGACAAACCTGTGGATAAAACTGTGGACAATGTGGAAAAAAATGGAAATGATAAATAACAATGAAATAATATCAAAGTTCATTGTTATAAAATGGTTAATATTTACAATTGTGTAATTTATAATGATAAATTTAAGCAGAAAATATCAAAAAATCTCTTTCAAAACAAGTTAAAGTATAAGTATGAAGTGATTTTGAATTTTAATAAATAAAAAGTTAATTGGAGGAGATTTAATGAAAACAAACGCTTATTATATGAATCTTACAGGAAGTAATTATGATGTAGGCAAAAAGCTGGGATTTATAACAAAAATACTGCCAGGTGCTGGAGAATGTTATAAGACATCAGAAGCAATATTTTCAAAGAAGGAAATTTGTGAAATTTCTAGGTTGTTTGATGAATTTTGCCCTGGTATCAATGAGGAAATTGCTGGATTTGCAGATGCTATTGAAACGCCCATTGAAAATATACTATATTATACTATGACTTATTTAAAACCAGGCTGCAGCGGGATGGCAATTTTACCATCAATGACTGAGGATAAGCATACGTTGGTTGCAAGAAATTATGATATGAGTGATGAAGCTGATGAAATGACATTTTGCACCACAAGAATAGAAGGTAAACATGCCCATATTGGATCATCCATGATATTATTTGGACGCGGAGATGGAATAAATGATCAAGGATTAGTTGCAGTTCAAACATCAAATGGAATGCCTGTGGGAGAATTTGAGTTTATGAGAAAACCAGCTATAGTTGGTTTGCAGTTTTGGGCTGTAATTAGAGCAATTCTTGAACAATGCAGCACAGTTAATGAAGCTTTAGCTTTGATGAAAGATATGCCAATTGCTTATAATATAAATCTAATTTTATCAGATAAAAAAGGAAATGCAGCATTGTTTGGAACATTGGATGGTCATAAAGCAGTAAAGAAAATTGATGCTTCTACAAAAGAACAATTTTTATGTGCCACAAATCATGTTGTATTACCTGAATTTAAGCACTTTGAAGAAAAGAAAATGAAAAATTCTGTTATAAGGTATGAATTGATAAATAACACATTAAAAAATAATTCCAACATTAAAAAAGAAGATCTTAAAAATTTGCTATCAAAAAAATATCCAGAAGGCTTAAGTTGTAATTATTATGAGGATTTTTTTGGAACTTTAAGATCAATGATACTTGACTCTACAGAAGCTGCTGCCTATGTACGTTTTGGTTCTGCAGATTTAAATAATTGGCGTAGATTTGATTTCAATAATGATGTAGAATCAGATGTATATGAAGTTAATCTAAAAAAAGAAAGATGTTTGCCTGATTTTTATGAATTAGTTTAGAGGTGAGGTAACAATATGGAATATCTTAGTCAGCTTGAAAAAGCAATAATTTATTTAGAAAATAATTTACATGAAAATATAAAAGTAGAGGAAATAGCCACTGTATGTGGCTATTCCTATTATCATTTTCATAGAATTTTTCAAGCAGTAGTTGGGGAATCAGTAGGAAGTTATCTTCGAAAAAGAAGACTTACCAAGGCTTCCTATGAACTTATTTATACTGATAAAAGAATACTTGATATTGCATTATACTATCAATTTGAATCACAAGAAGCATTTAGTCGTGCATTTAAAGCTTTATATAAGGTATCCCCAGGTGTTTATAGAAAAAATAGAATTCAGTATTTTATAGGACAAAAAATCAAACTAAATAGTGAAAAATTGAAGCATCTTACTCAAGGTGTAACTACTCAGCCAAAAATAAAAACTATTTCAGAGAAAAAAATAGTAGGTGTCAGAGGAACATCTACATTAAGCAATAATAAAATATTAGAATTGTGGAACAAATTTCTACCTAGGATTAAAGAAATAAAAAGTAGAAAAAAAGCCTTAATAAGTTATTGTATATGTGAAGTTAATAGTGAATTTGACATAAATAAGTTTACAGAAGAAACGGAATCAAATGAACTTGTAGGTGTTGAAGTTGAAGATTTTAACTGTATTCCATGTAGTATGGTAATGAGAGTAATTAAAGAAGGTAAATATGCTATTTTTACACATAAAGGAACTATAGATAAAATGGGATTAACCTATGATTATATTTGGAGGACCTGGATATTAAGTTCTAAATTTGAAGTAGATTTAAGGGATGATTTTGAATTATATGATGAAGATTTTCTAGGACCTTATAATGATGAATCTAAAATATATATTTACATACCAATCAAGTGAAGATTGAAGAAATTAAATTCCCTGTGTTATTGTTAGTGTATGTAATGTGCGATTTTTAGACATATTAAAATATATGAAGTTTAAAGAATCTAAAAGAAATGAGAAGGTAAAACATTAAAAAATCTATAAAGACGAGGGCTATGAACATGAGAAAAAGATTATTAATTATTATTTCTGCTGTATCTGTATTTTCTGTGATGCTTTTAGTAAGCTCATCAATTAAAACTAATTTATCAAAGAAGCTTAAATCAAAGCCGAAAGTAGCTCAAAAGCAATCACCCTATGAAAAATATGGGTATAATATAGACAAGGGTCTATCAAAATATAAAAGTAGATTGAAAAATACAAGTACACAAAAAGTAAAAGTATATTGTATAGGTGAATCTAATACAAGAGGAGAATATTCCAGCGACGAGGTAAACAAGTCCTGGGTTGGTGTAATGAAATCATCCTTACAAAAGCAATTTGGAAATGCAGGAGAAGGTTTTATTAGTATTTACGAAGGTGCTTTATCTTCTGGTACTAAACCTAGATGGACATTAGGAAATGGCTGGAGTGTTTCCGGTGCTTCCAACGAGTTAACTTCTAATGTTGGTGGTTTTGGTGGTTGTTTTGGAATTTCTAATAAAAATACTTCACCGGTATCTTTAACTTTTACTGGAACAGATTTGGAGTTACTATACGCTAAGGCAAAAGAGGGGGGGACAGCTGTTGTTACAATAGATGGAAAAAGAGTAGGTACTATAAATTGTTTAGGTGAAGCAGCAAGTTTTTCACATAGAGTTTCTTATTCAGGTTTAACTAATGCTACTCATAGCTTAGTAATAACCCCTAATACAACATCGAATATTTTTATAGAAGGGGCAATTGCTTCATTAGATAAAAAGGGAATTGAAGTAGATAAAATAGCAATTTCTAGTAAAATGGCAAGTTATTTTACTACTGATTTAACAAAAGAAATTTGGAACAGCTCACAGGAGCCAGATTTAGTACTTTTATCTTTTGGCATTAATGAAGCAGGAAATAAAGTTTCTGTTGAAAAATATAAGGCAAGTATGATAGATTTAGTAACCTATTGGCAGGGAAGGGGTAGTAATGTATGTTTAATATCAAATCAAAAACCTACTGATTTATGGACAACAAATTGGCCCGCGTATGTAGCATCACTGTATGAAATAGCAGATACTTATAATACGGGAGTTATAGACATTTATAAAGCATATTTCAAGGATTATACTGCTGCACAAAAATCTGGGCTATTTGGAATGGCAATTAATGATTATTCGGGAGGTAGTGGAACAAATACTGCCCATCCTAGTGACAAAGGTTACAAA
>CAZKOJ010000081.1:0-19433 GCA_964554365.1 uncultured Clostridium sp.
TTAAAATACTTAAAGAGGTGTTATATAAAAACTATTATTCAAATATAGTTTTAGGAAAAGAACTAAATCAACCAGATATGAATGATAAGGATAGGGCTTTAGTAACAGAAATAGTATATGGAACTTTGAAACATAAATATACTATAGATACTATATTAAGCTATTATATTAAAAGTGGGTTAGAGAAGCTAGATATAGATATCTTAAATATACTCAGAATATCTATTTATCAGATAAAGTATCTAGATAAAATCCCAGAATTTGCTGTGGTTAATGAAGCTGTAGAGTTAGCAAAAAGAAAAGCTGCAAAGACCGCAAAACTAGTAAATGGAGTATTAAGAAGTTACCTTAGAAGTAGTAATGTAGATTATTACAATAAATCTAGTGATATGGAGGAGTTATGTTTTAAATATTCTTTTCCTAGATGGATGGTTAATCTATTTAGTAATCAATATGGAAAAGTAGAAGCTGAAAAAATATTAAAAGGTCTAAATGAAATTCCAGCAGTTACGGTTAGAGTAAATGACTTAAGAACTAATTATGAAGATGCTTGGGAGAAACTTTTAGAAAATGGATATGATATAGAAGAGGGAAAAGTATGTCCTGAAGCTATAATAATAAATAAAGGTAAAAACATAGAGAATAATCCACTTTTTAAAGAAGGTCTAATTACAGTACAAGATGAAAGCGCAATGATGGTAGCACCTTCTATGGAGCTAGATGACAATATGACTGTTTTAGATTTATGTAGTGCACCGGGAGGCAAAACTTGCCATATGGCAGAGATTATGAATAATACAGGAAAAATATTTGCTCTTGATATTCATGAAAATAAACTGCCGCTAATTAAAGAAAATGCTAAGAGACTTGGTATAACAAATATACAATGCGGCACTTCAGATGCTTGCAAATATATGGACATATATGAAGAAAAAGGTGATAGAGTATTAATTGATGTTCCTTGCTCTGGATTAGGTATTATAAGAAAAAAACCAGAAATTAAATGGAATAAGGATAAAGATTCCATGGAAAATCTAGTGAAAATCCAGAGAGAAATTATGATTAATGCTGCAAAGTATGTTAAAAAGAATGGAATGCTTATTTATGCTACTTGTACTTTGAATAAAGAAGAAAATGAGGAAAACATAAAATGGTTTATGAAAAAAAGAATTGATTTTAGAATACAACCACTATATTATGGAAAATTAGATAATGTAATATATCATAAGGAAGGATATATTACTATACTGCCTGATAAATATATGGATGGATTCTTTATTGCCAAAATGATAAGACGTGAGTAGGTGTAATGTATGGATAATATTCTAGATTTAAGTCTTAGTAAATTAAAGCAGTGGATGAAAGACAATGGTGAAAGTGAATTTAGAGCTAAACAGATATTTGACTGGATATATAAAAAGTATATATGGGAATTTAGTAATATGAATAACCTACCTAAGAATACAATAGATAAGCTCAGTAAACATTTTTATATAGATGTACCACAGGTTGTAGATATGTATAAATCTGACTTAGATGATACATATAAATTTCTTTATGAATATAAAGATGGAAATATAATTGAATCTGTAGTAATGAAATATAAACATGGTAATTCCATATGTGTTTCTACTCAGGTAGGTTGTAGAATGGGCTGTAAATTTTGTGCCTCTACTGTAGAAGGAATGGTAAGAAATTTGAGCAGCGGAGAAATATTGGCCCAAGTTTTAAGAGCTCAATATGAAATTAGAGAGAGAATATCAAATGTAGTTTTAATGGGAAGTGGAGAACCGTTAGATAACTATGAAAATGTAACTGAATTTTTAGATGTAATAAATGCTGAATACTCTCTTAACATAGGTCAAAGGCATATAACACTTTCCACTTGTGGAATAGTACCTAAAATTAAAGAGTTAGCAGATAAAAATTATCAAATAACATTAGCAATATCACTTCATGCACCCAATAATGAACTTAGAAATAGTATGATGCCTATAGCTAACAAATATTCTATAAGTGAACTTATGGAAGTGTGTAAATATTATATAGATAAAACAAATAGAAGAGTTACTTTTGAATATGCATTAGTGAAAGGTGTTAATGATAGTGTAGAATGTGCAGAAGATTTAGTTAAATTGTTAAAAGGTATACTATGCCACGTAAATCTTATACCTGTAAATAAAGTAAAGGAGAATAGCTTTGAAAAATCTCCTATGGATAATGTAAAAAGATTTTGTAATATTTTAATCCAAAGAGGAATAGAAACTACCATTAGAAGAGAAATGGGTTCAGACATTAATGCTGCTTGTGGTCAGTTAAGAAGAAGCTATTTGAAATCTAAAAATTATTTAAAAGGGGTGTAAAAAATGGTGGGTATTTTGTCGGATATAGGTAATGTTAGAAAAATTAATGAGGATTTTGTAGGGTTTTATGAGTGCAAAGAATTTGGGATTTACATTATTGCTGATGGAATGGGAGGGCATAATGCAGGTGAAGTTGCTAGTAAGTTAGCAGTAGATACTACTATTGAATATGTGAAATCACTTGTTAGCATTGAAAATGTGCAGGAAACTTTAGTAACAGGTATAAGATTAGCTAATGAGAAAATTTTTAAAATATCTCAAAGTAATGAAGGCTTAGATGGAATGGGGACAACTATAACTGTATGCTTAGTAAAGGGAAGTGAAATGGTAGTAGCTAATGTAGGAGACAGTAGTTGTTATATAATGAAATATGATGGAATAACTAAAATAACTAAAGATCATTCACTTGTACAGCAATTAGTTGATGAGGGAAGTATTACGGAAGAAGAAGCTATAAGCCATCCTAATAAAAATATAATAACAAGAGCATTAGGTACGAATATTAACGTTAATATAGATACTTTTGAAGTGAAATTATGTGATGTAAAAAAAGTTATTTTATGTACCGATGGTCTATCTAACAGGGTAACTATAAGTGAAATGTATGATATAATATTGAATAATAATAATGAGAATGCTTGCAAACAGCTAATAGAGCTCAGTAAGTTAAAGGGTGGAAGAGATAACATATCAGTTATTGTATTTGGAGGAGAGTGTGAAGATGATAGGAACTATGCTTGGTAATAGGTATGAATTATTAGAAAAAATAGGAGAAGGAGGCATGGCTGTAGTATATAAAGCAAAATGCCACTTGCTAAATCGTTATGTAGCTGTAAAAATACTAAAAGACAACAGTTCTGGCGATAAAGAATTTGTATCAAAGTTTAAAAGGGAGGCAACTGCGGCTGCAAGCCTCTCTGATAATAACATAGTAAATATTTATGATGTAGGTACACAGGATGATATAAATTATATAGTAATGGAGTATATTAATGGAAAAACCTTGAAACAAATAATTCGTGAGGATGGAAAAATGGCTACGCCAAAAGTTATAAATACAGCAATTCAAATTGCTAAAGCTTTAGACTGCGCGCATAAAAACAACATTATACATAGAGATATAAAGCCTCACAATATATTAGTTACAGAAGACGGATTAGTAAAAGTAACTGACTTTGGTATAGCTAAAGCATCTAATTCAGTTACAATTACTAACTCTAGTAAAGTTATGGGATCAGCTCATTATTTTTCTCCAGAGCAAGCAAAAGGAAGTTATGTAGATTGTAGAACAGATATCTATTCTTTAGGTATAGTTATTTATGAAATGGTTGCAGGAAGAGTTCCTTATGATGCCGAAAGCGCAGTATCTGTAGCATTAAAACATATACAGGAACCTGTGGTTCCACCAAAAGAATTAAATGAAAAGATACCTGAAAGTCTAAACAAACTCATATTAAAATCAGTGGAGAAAGAACCAATAAAAAGATATCAAACCATAAAAGATATGTTAGTTGATTTAAGAAAAATAGAAAATAATCAAGAGTTTAATATTCCTACTAATGACTTTGATGAAGACATGACTAGAGCAATGGATCCTATAGTTATAGATGAGAAGAATAATAACTATAAAAAATATGATGATGATGATGATGATGAGTTTTCAGAAGACACAGGAAGAGGGTTGGATTCCAAAAAGAAAAAGACATTAATGATAATTGCTGTAGCTGTGTTAGTTGTAGCTATAGGAGCAATTTCTGGTTACTTTGCCTATAGTAAAATATCAGATGTGACAGCAAAAGAAATTGCAGTGCCGAGTATAGTTGGAATGAAGCAAGAAGACGCTAAAAAATCAGTAGAGGAAAAGAAACTAAAATTTGTTGCTATTAAAGAAAAAAGCGATAGGCCAGAAGGAACTGTACTTAAAACTAATCCACCAGCGGGAACAAAGGTAAAAATAAATTCAGATGTTAGAGTTAGTGTAAGCGGAGGAAAGGAAAAATTAGGAGTACCTAATTTAATAGGCGTAGACATAGGTTCTGCTAAAGATATTATATCTAGCAGTGGATTAACCCTTGGAACAGTAAGTTCTAGATTTAGTGACAATGTGGCTAAAGATTGTGTAATAAGTCAAGATCCAGAAGCAGATTCAAGTGCAGGAACCGATACTAAAATAAATCTTGTAGTAAGTAAAGGTCAAGAGATTAGAACTGTAACTGTGCCAGAGGTAAATGGTAAAAATATTGATGAGGCAGCAAATATAATAATAAATGCAGGTCTTAAAGTATCAAAATCAGCAGTACCTACTAATGATAAAACACAGGATGGCAAAGTAATAAGTCAATCAGTATCATCAGGAGAGCAAATTAGACAAGGATATACCATTAATTTAACTTACTATAAATATAAAGAGCCTGAACAAAAACATGAAGAAGCAAGTAGTAAGAAACCAGATGATAGTAATCAAGAGCCAGAAAAAGGTCAAGGTACTGTTAGTACTGGGAGCACTGGAACTGGGAGTACTGGAGGCCAACAAACTGGAGAACAAAATAATAAGCCAATTTCTAATGAAAATAAGAATAAAAACTAATGAATCTTAATTTAATAGGAGGAATTATGCAAGGAACTATAGTAAAAGGAATAGCTGGATTTTATTATATAAAAATAGATAACGATGTAGTTGAATGCAAGGCAAGGGGTAAGTTCAGACACAGTGAACTTACTCCAATGGTTGGCGACAAAGTAGAAATTGAAGTGAAAAATGGTAAAGGCGTTATAAATCAAATTTATCCTAGAACAAATGAATTAATAAGGCCTTATGTGGCTAATGTAACTCAAGCATTAGTAGTTTTTGCATTAAAAAGTCCTGAGATAAACGTAGATTTATTAAATAAATTTTTAGTTAATTGTGAATATAACAGTTTAAAAGCAATAGTATGCTTTAATAAATTGGATTTAGTTTCAAAAGAAGACATAAATGAAGCTACAGAAATGGTAAAAAGTGCGGGATATGAAACTTTATTTTTAAAGGCAAAAGAAGGATATGGACTTGATGAAATAGAAGAAAAACTAAAAGATAATGTTACAGTATTATGTGGACCTTCAGGAGTTGGAAAGTCTACCATATTAAATACAATAATGGGAAGAGAAGTTATGGCTACTGGAGAAATAAGTGAGAGACTTAGAAGGGGTAAACACACTACAAGGCATAGTGAACTTGTAGACATGGGTAATGGATTTTTATTAGATACCCCAGGATTTTCTTCTTTAGAAGTAGAACTTATAGCTAAGGAAGACTTACAGCAGTGTTTTCCGGAATTTAATTCATACAGAGGTGAATGTAAATTCACAGGGTGTCTTCATTATAAGGAACCTAGCTGTGCAGTAAAGCATGGAGTTGAAAGTGGAGAAATTAATAAAAAAAGGTATGAATTTTATATAAAAACATTAGAAGAAATTATGAGCAAAAAAAATAAACAATGGTAACTAGATTATTTGATTAAAGCATTAAGGAGGAAAATACAAAATGATAAAATTAGCACCTTCAATATTGTCAGCAGATTTTTCTAAGTTAGGTGAGGATGTTAAGGCATTAGAAGCCTATGGAGCAGATTGGATACATATAGATGTAATGGATGGTATGTTTGTACCTAATATATCTTTTGGAATACCTGTAATGAAGAGCATAAGAAAACTTACAGACCTTACTTTTGACGTGCATTTAATGATTGAAGAACCTAGTAGATATGTAGAAGATTTTGCAAAAGCGGGAGCAGATATTATAACTGTACATTATGAAGCAGATAGACATATAGACAGAACAATAAATTATATAAAAAGTTTAGGTGTAAAAGCAGGTATAGCTTTAAATCCAGCTACACCTGTAGATAATATAAAATATTTAATACCTAATTTAGATATGGTACTTATAATGTCTGTAAATCCAGGGTTTGGTGGCCAAAAATATATAAATTATTGTTCGCAAAAAATTAAAGAGATAAAAGATTTAAGTAATAAAATTAATAAGGATTTGCTAATACAAGTAGATGGTGGAATAGATAAAAACAACATAAAAGAAGTAGTAGAGAGTGGTGCCAATGTAATTGTAGCCGGCTCAGCTGTATTTAAAGATGGAAAAATAGAAGAAAATATAAGGCATTTAAAAGGGGATGTCTAAATGAAAATTGTAATTGTATCAGGAGGTACTGCACCATCTTATGAGCTAATTGAAAAGGAGTTAGAACATAGTTCTTTTTTGATTTGTGCAGATAGTGGGGGGGATTGTTTATATAAATATAATATAGTGCCCAATTATTTAATGGGAGATTTTGATTCTATAAATAAGGATGCTTTAGAGTTTTTTAAAAAGTCCCCACAATGTAATATAGAAAGCTATCCCACAGATAAAGATTTTACTGATACAGAATTAGTAATAAATAAAGCTTTGGATCTTAGAGGAACTGAAATTGTTTTATTAGGATGTACTGGAACAAGGATAGATCATTTAATGGGTAATATAGGTATGCTTTTAAAATGCTTGAACTTACATGTTAAGGCATATGTAAAAGATGATTATAATTCTATAGAAATAATAGATAAACCTATAAAGATAAAAGGTACAAAAGGAAAAATTTTTTCATTGCAGGCCTATGGAGATAAGGTTGAAAATTTAAATATAAAAGGAGCCAAATATGAGCTTCACAACTATTTTTTAAGTATAGGAGATCCACGTACTATATCTAATGAGTTTTTAGATGTAGAAGTGGAAATAAGCTTTAATAGTGGAAATTTGCTTGTAATTTATAGCAAAGATTAAATAAAAAAGATTGTTAATCAATCTTTTTTGTTTTAGGCATATGAAATAAAATAGACTAGTGACTGACTAGTTATTTTTTGAATGTGCCTTAAGCACAGTTTTTACTGAACTATTAAATCTAAATAATTAAAATTAAAGTTTAAGGGGTTGATAATTATGAAAACTAATTATAAAAATTTACCTCCTAGGATACCAGTAGATCTAGAGGAACTTAAAATTCAGCACAATAATATAGAGAATGATGATTTTTTTTCCTCAAGAATTGTTTCTGATTGTTCTATTGAAAATCAAAATGCAGAACATGTAAGTTTTAAACAAACTATTTTTAGAAATGTTATATTTAAAGAAATATCATTTAGACATATTGATTTTACAGATGTTAGATTTGAAAACTGTGACTTATCTAATGCAGATCTAATTGGAGCTGTTGTCCATAGAGTAGAAATGATAAACTGTAAAATCTTAGGTGCTAACTTTGGTGAATCTACACTAAGAAATGTAGCTTTTGAAAATTGTAATGGTAAATATGCTTCTTTTTCATTCTCAGATTGTAAGCAAGTAGAGTTTAAAAATTGTATACTACATAATTCAGCTTTTCAAGAATCTACTTTTACCAATGTGGAATTTATTAATTCAGACTTGCAACAGGCTGAAATGTCTGGTACTAAATTAAAGGGTATTGATTTAACTGAGTGTGAAATAGAAGGAATGGGAGTAAGAATACAAGATTTATATGGAGCTGAAGTTTCTCCAATACAGGCACTAGAACTGTCGAAGTTACTAGGAATTATTATTAAACCATAATTTTAAGTATTCAATAGAAAAACGTTCTTAAAATATATGAAGGAGAAATCTATGAAAATAACTACACTTATAGAAAATACCAAGAATGATTCAGAAAAGTTAACTAGCGAACATGGATTATGTCTTCACATAGAAAAGGATGGCAAAAAGATACTTTTTGATACAGGAAGAACAGATAACTTTATTATTAATGCAAATAGACTAGGAATTTCTTTAAAGGATGTTGATGTTGTTGTACTATCTCATGGTCACGGTGATCATGGAGGAGGGCTAATACCATTTTTTAAAGTAAACAATAACGCAAAAGTATACATGAAAAAAGAAGCGTCAAGAAATTTTTATTTTCATTAATTGTTATTTAGTAAAAGTGTTAGAATTGATAAAAATATATTTGGGAAGTATTCTACAAGGATTCGTTACATTAATACTTTCACGGAAATAATGAAAGACATTTATATAATTACAGATATAAATAAGGAATATCCAATTCCAAAAGGAAACAAATATTTATTCGTTAAGGATGGAGATAGTCTAATTAGGGATAAATTTCAACATGAGTTAATTATGGTTATAAAACAACAAGAAGAGATATGTATATTTACAGGTTGTTCTCATAATGGTGTTATAAATATGATTCAAACTTCTAGAAGCTTTTTTCCAAATAACCACATTAAAGCTCTTATAGGTGGCTTTCATTTAGTTAGAATACCAATAGTAAAGTGGATAAGTGCTTCACAGCATGAGATTGATTTAATTGTTAAAAAAATTATTGATGAAAATATAGAACAGGTATATACAGGTCATTGCACCGGAGAAAAGTCTTACAAAAAACTAAAAAATATTTTAGAAGATAAAATCCAATATATTAAAACAGGTTCGGAGATATACATTTAATAATGTTTTAATATGAAAAATAGTTCCATAGTAATTTTAAAATTTAGTAACATTATACTTAGTAGTTTCATATAATACTATAGAGTAATTTTAGGGGATAATAATGTGTCTAAAAAAATATGTACAAAAAATTTGAAAAAGAAGATAGGAATTGCTGTGGCATCCATAGGCTTGGGAATTGTAATTACTGTTATTATCCCATTTTGGGGATTTTTAATAGCTGTAGGAGCTGGGCTTATTTACGTGGGATGCAATTTAATAGATTGGCATTAATTTTTAAGGAGGAATAGGTAAATGAAAATAATTACTGTGAAGCTTCCTGGATTTATATCTGCAATTATAAGAATTTTTAAACGAAAAAAGTAACCTATGAAAAAATAAAAATGCAATTGTTTAAAACAACTGCATTTTTTATTTTTTATATACTATGTTTTTATTAAATAGCACGTTGAACCTTTCCTGAACGAAGGCACCTTGTACAAACATGTAAAGTTTTTGGAGTTCCTGCAACTATAGCCTTAACTTTTCTTATGTTTGGAGCCCATGATCTTTTAGATTGACGGTGTGAGTGGCTGTATTGAACACCAAAGACAACACCTTTATCGCATATTTCGCACTTTCTTGACATTAAAAACACCTCCTTAAAAAACTGTGAAGAATTAATCTCCTCAATTCAAACATTTATTATTTTACCACAGAATAGGTTAGTTGTGCAAGCATATAATAAGATTAAAAAGTAAAAATATCATAGGAAATAATATATTGCCTTGAATAAATCCATTATTTAATATAAAATATGTTATATGGCGTATAGTAAGGAGGGTTTTATATGATAGGTAATATCACCAACGAAAATGGTTATATTAATTATTCAGAGGAAGTTGTTGCCAATATAGTAGGGGTTTCAACTATGGAATGTTATGGTGTAGTAGGGATGGCATCAAGAAATGCTAAGGATGGACTCTGGAAATTGATAAAAGGTGAGAATTTAAGTAAGGGTGTAAAAGTTCGTTCAAAAGATAATGAGCTATTTATAGAGCTATATATAATGGTTGAATATGGAACAAAAATATCTGTTATATCAAATAATATAATCCAAAAAATAAGATACAATATAGAAAATTATACAGGACTTAAAGTGTCAAGCATTACAGTAAATGTTCAAGGTGTCAGAGTCTAGGGAGGTAATTCATAAATGGAACACTTAAAGATAGATGGGCAATCCTTCTATAATATGGTTGTAAATGGAAGTAATGTATTGGAAGAACAAAAGGAGTATGTAAATTCGCTAAATGTTTTTCCAGTTCCTGATGGAGATACAGGAACTAATATGTCTATGACTTTCAGAACTGCTGTATCTGAGATAAATGGGATGCAGGATAGGCCTGTAGGAGAAATTGCAAAAAAATTAGCTAAGGGTGCTCTTATGGGGGCCAGAGGTAATTCAGGAGTAATACTTTCTCAAATTTTCAGAGGTATAGCCAAAGGACTAGAAGATAAGGAATATGCTAGCTCAGAAGAATTTGCTAACAGTTTAATGGAGGGCTCAAAATCAGCATATAAGGCGGTTATGAGACCTACAGAAGGCACCATACTTACAATCATAAGGGCAGCTGGAGAAAGTGCTATTAAATCAGAAAGTAATGACATAACAACTTTACTAGGCGAAGTTTGTGAATATAGCAAGTTAATGCTAGACAAAACTCCAGAAATGCTTCCAGTATTAAAAAAGGCTAAAGTGGTAGATGCAGGAGGTATGGGTCTCTTTCTAATACTTCAAGGAATGTATGAAGTGTTAAAGAATGATATTGAATCAGTAGAAATTAGCGAAGTTAAAGAATCAACTATACAATCTGCAGCACAAAACCTTGGAGAGCAAGATATAAAGTTTGGTTATTGTACTGAATTTTTTATACGTGCAGAAAATATGGATGTAAATGAATTTAAAAATAAAATAGAAACCATGGGAGATTCTATGGTAGTTGTTAATGAAGAGGATATAATAAAAGTTCATATTCATACAAATGACCCAGGATTGGTGCTTTCACAGGCTATTAAACTTGGAGAACTATCTAAAATAAAAATTGATAATATGAGGGAACAACATAGGCACGTGTTGGATATGAACAGTGAAACCTCTGCAGAAAAACAAATTGATGACGATGAGGAAAATGAAAGTGTGGAGTTAAAAAAATATGCTTTTATTTCAGTGGCTATGGGTGAAGGAATAAAGAACATATTTGAGGACTTGGGTGTGGATTTCGTTATTGAAGGCGGTCAAACTATGAATCCAAGTACTCAAGATATATTGCAGTGTATAAATAAAATAAATGCAGAAAATGTTTTTGTGTTTCCAAACAATAAAAATATAATTATGGCAGCAAATCAGGCTGCAGAACTTTCAGATAAAAAGGTAAAGGTAATAGCTACAAAAACTATACCACAAGGAATTACTGCTATAACTTCCTTTAATGGCGAACTAGGATTAGATGAAAATATAGAAGCTATGGAAGAAAGTATCAATGGAGTTAGTACAGGTTCTATAACTTACGCTGTTAGGGATACTGAAATGGATGGAAAGAACATTAAAGAAGGAGATATATTAGGTCTTGTAGAAGGGAAAATACAAGAAGTAGGAATTGATATGTTCCAAACGTGTAAGGATGTTATCGCCCATATGGTGAGAGATGAAAGCGAACTTATAACCGTATTTTATGGAAAAGATTGTGACAAAGAAAAGTTGGAAAATTTTGTTGCTGAACTTGAAGGGAAATACCCAGATATAGACATACAATTTTATAATGGAAAACAACCGTTGTATTACTTTATTATTTCTGTTGAGTAAAAAAGCCTTAGGCACATTCAAAAAAATAACTAGTCAGTCTGCTAGTCTATTTTGTGTCATACTGCGTCAGCAGAATCCTTTGATAGAACAACTATCAGCGGAACCTGTTTTCTTGTATGACATAAAATATCCGTCGCATCTTTGACTTGTTATTTTTTTCTATATCCCTTAAACAAAAAAAGCCTTAAGGCTTTTTTTGTTTAATCAGAAAATTGTGTGGTTTAATTTAAAAAAGTAGGTGAGTTTATGAATGTATATAGTGACATAAGCAATATAAAGGGTGTAGGACCTAAAACCGCAGATAACTTAAAAAAGGCTGGCATATTTAATATTATGGATTTACTTTTGTATTTTCCCAGGGATTATGAAAGCATAAATTCTTGTGGAAACTTAAAAGGAGAAAATAACAAAGGTAAGGTAATAATAAATTGTAAAATGATTAGGCTTGAGAGAGATATAAAAACTAAAACAGGGAAAACTATAACTACAATAGCTTTTAATGATGGTAACAATATTATAAAAGGAAAGTGGTTTAATCAGCCTTACATAAAAAATAATTTTAGAATAAACAATACATATAAATTAATGGGAAAAGTAGAGGAGTTTAGAGGCGAAATATTTATTGGTAACCCCACTTTAGTAAAAGATAGCATAGTTGCTGAGGCAAATGAAGAAAAAATATTGCCTAAATACCCTTTGAAATCTGGAATAACAAATAATTTAATAACAAAATTAGTGTTAACAGTATTAGAAGATGTGGATATAGTTGAAAATCTTCCAAGTTGGATAATAAATAAATATAAATTATGTACATTAGATAAATCAATAAGAGTCATACATAATCCAGTAAATTCATATGAATTACAAGAATCTACAAGAAGACTTAAATTTCAAGAACTATTTACATATTCATTAAAAATATTAATGCTTAAAAATTATTTTAGTGAAAGCATACAGGGAATAACATTTAGTATAGCTAAAGAACTTATAGCTCTAAAGGAAAAGCTCCCATATAACTTGACTAAGGCTCAAAGTAGAGTAGTAAGAGAAATATTATTAGATGAGAAAAAATCATGCCCTATGAATAGATTAGTTCAAGGTGATGTTGGCAGTGGAAAAACCATAGTAGCACTAATATCTATTTTCAACGTAATAAAAAATGGATATCAAGCTGTAATGATGGCTCCTACAGAAATACTGGCTAATCAACATTATATTGAAGCTGAAAAACTATTTAATGATTTTAATATAAGTATAAAGTTACTTAGTGGAAGTACATCTAAAAAAAATAAAGAAGAAATAAAAAATGAATTAAAAGAAGGAAAAATAGATTTAATAATAGGTACACATGCCTTAATAGAAGAAGATGTAGAATTTGAAAATTTAGGAATGGTAGTTACAGATGAACAGCACAGATTCGGTGTAATGCAAAGAAGTAAGTTAACCAATAAAGCTTTGAATGTGGATACCCTTGTGATGACAGCTACACCTATACCTAGAACTTTAAGTCTTTACCTCTATGGAGATTTAGATGTATCTATTATAGATGAATTGCCTCCAGGGAGACAAAAGATAGAGACTCATTATATGAATCAAAATGCAAAACATAAAGCGTATACTTTTGCTTTAGAAGAGATAAAAAAAGGAAGACAGGTATACATAGTTTGTCCATTAGTTGAAGAAAATGAAGAGTTGAAATTAAGTTCTGTAGAAGGTTTATACAAAGAATTAAAAGAAAAGTATTTTGAAGATATAAGCATAGAAATACTCTATGGGAAAATGTCACCTAAAATCAAAGAAGAAATAATGAATAGGTTTAAAGATGGAGAAATAAAAGTTATAGTTTCTACTACAGTTATAGAGGTTGGAATTAACGTACCAAACGCTGCACTTATGATAATAGAAAATGCAGAGAGATTTGGATTGGCACAACTTCATCAATTAAGAGGAAGAGTGGGGAGAGGGCAACATAAATCTTATTGTATATTAATTGCAGATATTAAAAATGATATTATAAGAAAAAGAATGGAAATTATGAAAAGTAGTAATGATGGTTTTTTTATTGCTGAACAGGACTTGAAAATTAGAGGGGCAGGAGAAATTTTTGGATTCAAACAACATGGAGAGGATGGACTTATACTATCAGATGTAATTCAAGATATAAATTTATTAAAATTAGCCAATATGGAAGCTAAAAGGCTTATAGAAAGTAATGACGAAAATGATATAAATATTAAAAATGAAATTTTGAAAAAAATTGAGCAAAGCACAAAGTTTATTTGTTTTAATTAAATTTTAGAACATCCTAAATATATGTTTAACATGAAGATTTATGTTGAAGTTCTTATGAATAAAATAAATTTTGTATAATAGAATTATATATGTTAAAATATTATAGAAAAATAACTATAATTTTCAAATACCATGTCAATACAAGGAGGAGAAATTATGAGAATTATTGCAGGTCTTGCCAAGGGTAGAAAAATTATGTCGCCAGTTGGCACGGGTACGACGAGACCTACTTTAGATAGAATAAAAGAGTCAATGTTCAGTATAATTCAAAATAAAATATATGGTTCCATAGCATTGGATGTGTTTTCAGGTACAGGAAGCTTAGGATTAGAAGCTGCTAGCAGGGGAGCTAAAGAATGTTACTTGGTTGATAAAAGTCCAGAAACATTTTCTTTTTTAGCTAAGAATGTAGAAAATTTAAAGTTTGAACAAATTTGCAAGTGCATTAATATGGATTCATATAAAGCTTTGGAAGAATTTAGTAGAAAAAAGTTGGTTTTTGATTTAATTTTTATAGATCCACCTTATATGAAAAATATGATTCCACCAGCTGTAGAAATTATAGAAAGAGAAGGAATATTGCAAAAGGATGGACTAATAGTAACTAAAATAGATAGCAAAGAAGAATTGTATGAAGGAACTGACAACATAGTTCTTGTTGACCATAGAAGGTATGGCAATACAACAGTATGTTTCTATAGGTATGAGGAGGACTAATTAATATGAAAACAGCAGTATATCCAGGAAGTTTTGATCCTATAACTAATGGACATTTAGATATAATACAAAGATCAGCTAAAGTTTTTGATGAAGTAGTAGTTGGAGTATTAGTGAATCCACAAAAGAAAGAACTTTTTGCTATAGATGAAAGAGTAGAATTAATTAAAAAGGTAGTTAAACATATACCAAATGTAAAAGTTGAAAGCTTTAGTGGATTACTAATTAATTTTATGAAACAAAAAGGAGCTAAAGTAATAATAAAAGGACTTAGAGCAGTTTCAGACTTTGAATATGAATTTCAAATGTCACTTATGAATAGTAAATTAGATCCTAACATAGAAACAGTGTTTATGATGGCTAGTGCTGGAAACTCTTTTTTAAGCTCTTCGTCAGTGAAACAAGTGGCTATGTTTGGAGGCTGTATTAAAGATTTAGTTCCAGATGATATAATACCAGATATAATTAATAAGATTAAAAGCCTTTAGGGGGAAAAGATGTTATGGATATTATTAAATTATTAGAATATCTTAATGAAATTATAGAGACATCTGCAAAAGTTCCTATGACGGGAAAGGTAGTAATAGATAAAAATGAAACTTTGGAAATAACTGAAAAAATAATAAATTATCTTCCAGATGAATTAAAAAAAGCTCAATGGATAGTAGAAGAAAAAGAAAGAATATTAAGTGAAGCTATTGAAGAAGCTGAGAATTTGAAGAAGGAAAATGTTAATTTTTTAAGAAGGCAAATTGAAACTCATGATATAACAAGACAAGCAAATGCCAAAGCAGAAGCTATTATAGCTTCTGCTGAAAGAAATGCAAAGGCTATGAAATTAGGAGCAAGAGATTATGCAGATGAAATTCTAAATCAGCTAGACAATGAAATAGATGAAAAAACGGATAAAATGCTTTTAGATTTAAAAAAACAATTAGAAAAATTTGTATATGATCTAGAATCAAGTATTAGTTTGAAGTCTAACTTAATAAAGCAAAATATTAAAGAATTAAGAACTATGAAATAGATTTTTTATTTTAAAACCTAACCAAGGTAATAATATTAAAGTAATAAATATTATTAAAAATAAATTTTCTATTGAAGAAGTTTCTGTATAATTAATATTAAAACTTTGAGTTGATGAATTTAAATAAAAAATTTTATAAAGAATAATACTTATTATAGATGAACTTATGCCTTGAAATACCTTTCTTAAAGTATATTTTTTCATTGATATATTAAACTTATAAGTAAAAGAATAAACTTGAGAAATAATAGATAAACCACTAAAAGTAAAAAGAAAGCTAACTAGAGCTATTTTTAATACCATAGATGAGTCTGATGATGAGATTAAACTACAGCCATTAGTCATTTCAATCATTCCAAGGAGGAATCCTTGGGTTATCTCCTGTGATAAATTAAAGAACAAACACAGTTCACTTACAACCTTATTAAATAAAAAATTATTTCTAAGAATATTATTAACCACAGAAAAAAGAGTTACAAATCCACCTAGTGATAAACAGGTTCTGATGGAATTTTCAATGCTAGACTTAAGAACATTGCCGATGTTTGAATGGTAATAAGTACGGCTTTCTTTAAAATTATTTTTTTCTCTATAATTATGGCAAGGAAGAAAAAAAGCCATAGTAATACAGGAAAGTATATTTGATATTAATAATATATAGCCTATATTAGAATCCTTAAGCATGGATATACCTACTGAACCTAATATGAACAAAGGACTTGCGTTAGAGGCTATGTTAAGTAATCTTTCGCAGGTTTTTAAATCTATAATTTTTTTTTCGTGTAAGCTACAGGCATATTTTGCACCTAAGGGATATCCACACAACATACTTATTATTAGTACAAAGCTACAACTTTGAGGAAGTTTTAAAGGCCTACATAAAGTATTGCCAAAAAATTTAGAATATATGTAAATACCGTCATATGCAATTATTATGTTTGATACTATTAAAAATGAAAATACAGAAGGAAATACTTTGTAAAAAAAAAGTAATGACCCAGATATAGCACCATCTATGCATAACTTAGGAGCTGCTATTATTTGCAATATAAGTAAAGAACAAAGTATAATTATAAAAATATTTTTGTCTTTTAATAAGAAAGCTAATAATAAAAGTATAGATATTATTAATACATATAGTATAATTTCCAAACCTTAATCACCTACCCTATATGAATTGAAAATGAAGAATTTATAAATTTATTTAACTCTTAGTTTTCAATTTTTATAATGTACAAAATTATATTGATATATATAATTATATTTATCAATAACATCACTTATTCTAAACTTATACAAAGTAAAGTTAATTAAGTAATATAGGTTTTGAGATTAGGGTTAAAGCATTTGTGATTTTTAGATGTCTAAACTGTTAATTATAAATAATTGGACTTGTCAAATAATCTTCATTATATCGTATATGGGTATTCAGTAGACTATAAACCCTAGTCCCATGTATATCTAAGGATAAAGTGGGGTCGGGATTCTTAGGAAGCTTAGTATATATAGGGATATTTGAATGCTGTTTCATCTGTTGTAATACTTTTATGCCTGTAGAATTAAAACCTAAAACCCTGGCATAAGGGCAAGAGTTGTTTCTTAAATTAAAAGTATCCCAATTTTCAAATCCTATAAAAAATTGGCATAAAATCCTACTTATACGAGTATAAGTATATCTTTTAGTTTTAGCAAAACTTATTAATTCGTGAAAATTTGTTGAAGTTTCTAAAGCCTTATATATTCTATTATGAATGCCTTCAGATACGTCAGGAAGATTTTCGATAGAGTTTTTATATAGAGTATATTTGTATTTCAAATAAGGAATCATCTTATCCTCAAAGGTAAAATGATAGTCTTTTCTATTTAAAGTTGTTAATAAATCATATGTATTGTCTGGAATGTGATTTCGTAAATTAGCAACATCTTTATTTTCTTTAATATGTTTTCTTATAGAAGACGCGCTAGAAAAGTTTTCACTGAGTGAGGAACTGTTATAAGCTGCTCCTTCTCTTTTAATAGTAAAAGGTGAAATTTCACTAGTCAATTTTATTAAACTCTTACAGTATTCTATGCCTAAAATATTGTTGGATGATTTTATTATGTTTTCCATATTTTCATACGGAAATATAATGTTACTAAAATTTTTAAAAAATTCCAACAGCGCATTGCTTCTAGCAGAAGGATATGATAGTCCTTTTTGCAGATGTTTTTTTAAAAGAAGTTTAAAATCTAAAGGTTCTTCTGCTAATATTTTAGCTATATAAAATATTACATCAATATCTCCACATTCACTACCGAAACATATATTATTAACTACGCCTAAGTTGTTTAAGAGACTTATTGATCCATTAGCAAAAAATTCTGCAGAAGATAAACTATATACTAAAGGAAGCTCTATTACTAAATCCACTCCATTCATTAAAGCCATCTTCGTTCTATTCCATTTGTCCACTATAGCAGGAGTACCCCTTTGAACAAAATTTCCACTCATTATGGCTATTATAGCATCAGAACCAGCCAAATCTTTTGATTTTTTTATGTGATGTAAATGTCCGTTATGAAAAGGATTATATTCAACCACTATGCCTGTAATATTCATGCTTTTATCCTCCAAAATCTTGATAAATGTTGAACTTATTATAACGCATGTTTTCACAATTGGGAATTAAAATTAATGAAAAATTACGTGTAATAAGGATTTACAAGTAGTTTTTTATTATGTATACTAATTCACATATATAATTGTTATAAATTATTACAAAAATCATATAAAAAAGTGAGAAAAAACTTATAAATAAAAATTTTTTTAATAAATTTTTTTTTATTTGACATTTTTTTGTTGAAAAGTACACAATAAAAGGATTATATTATAAGTGTATGCAATTTTACTTTAATTTAATTTTGAAGGGAGAAATTAATATGAAATTAATGAATGAGATTTGGGAAAAGGCAAAAGCCAATAAAAAAAGAATTGTTTTGCCAGAAGGTGAAGAAGAAAGAAATATTAAAGCATGTGGAAAAATAATGGAACATGGGCTTGCTAATGTAGTTCTTGTTGGAAATGAAAAGGCAATAAAAGAAAAGGCTGAAAGTCTTGGTGTTAAATTAAATGGAGCTGAAATAATAGATCCTGAGACTTCAGAATTAACAGCTAAATATGCTAATGAATTTTGTGAATTAAGAAAGAAAAAGGGAATGACTCTAGAAAAAGCTGACAAAATTGTAAGAGATCCATTATACTATGGAACAATGATGGTAAAATTAGGTGATGGAGATGGATTAGTTTCTGGAGCTATACATACAACTGGGGATCTTTTAAGACCAGGACTTCAAATAATTAAAACTGCACCTGGAATATCAGTAGTTTCAAGTACATTCATTATGAATGTTCCTAATTGTGAATACGGACAAGAGGGATTACTTCTTTTTGCAGATTGTGCAGTAAATCCATGCCCAACTGCTGAAGAGTTAGCTTCAATTGCTATAAGTACAGCTGAAACTGCAAAAAATCTTTGTGGAATGGAACCAAAAGTTGCAATGTTATCATTCTCAACTATGGGAAGTGCTAGCCATGAATTAGTAGAGAAAGTAAGAAAAGCAACTGAACTTGCAAAATCTATGAGACCAGACTTAGATATAGATGGAGAATTACAGCTTGATGCAGCTATAGTTCAAAAA
>CAZKOJ010000082.1:0-9879 GCA_964554365.1 uncultured Clostridium sp.
TGATGAATTAAAAGTTATATATGATATGGCATCAAAGGTTAATGAAGTTTTAAAGGAATTCTTCTTAAAACAAAATATAAAATTAATAGATTTTAAACTAGAATTTGGAAGATTTAATGGAGAAATACTTTTAGCTGATGAAATATCACCAGATACTTGTAGATTTTGGGATGCTAAGACTAATGAAAAGCTAGATAAAGACAGATTCAGAAGAGATCTTGGTAATGTAAAAGAAGCTTATATTGAAATATTAAATAGAATAAGTGGAAAGTAAAAATTAATTGATAATTATGAAAGGAAAGGGTATTATGTGCAACTTAAATAAAGAGTTAAATACGCAGATATCATTGGACATGGAAGAGGATAAATTTAAAGATGAATGTGGTGTTTTTGGTATTTTTTCACCTGATAACTTAGACGTAGCATCTATAACATATTATGGATTATATGCTCTTCAACATAGAGGTCAGGAAAGTGCAGGTATAGTTGTATCTGATGGAGAAGAATTGAAGTGTTATAAAGATATGGGCCTTGTATCAGATGTATTTAATGAAAAAATAATAAAAGATTTAAATGGAATATGTGCTATAGGACATGTAAGATATTCTACTACAGGATCTAGTAATGCTAATAATGCCCAACCTTTGCTTGGAAAATATAAACTTGGTTCTATTTCCATTGCACACAATGGCAACTTAGTAAATGCAGATGTAATAAGAGAACTCTTAGAAGATGGTGGATGTATATTTCAGACATCTATTGATTCAGAAGTAATTTTAAATCTTATTGCAAAAGGTGCTAAAAAGGGTATAGAAAAAGCTGTAGTAGATGCAATACAAGCGGTAAAAGGTTCTTATGCTATTGTGCTTCTTACTCAAGATAAACTTATAGGTGTACGTGATCCTAATGGTATAAGACCTCTTTGTATAGGAAAAGTAAATGAAAGCTATATATTATCTTCAGAAAGTTGTGCTCTTGATGCTGTAGGAGCTGAATTTGTAAGAGATGTAGAGCCAGGTGAAATTGTAATTATAGATAAAGAAGGTATAAGAAGTATAAATTTCACAGAAAAAATAAAATGTGAAACTTGTTCTTTTGAATATATTTATTTTGCAAGACCAGATAGTACTATAGATGGTATTAATGTTTATGAATCAAGATTAAGAGCAGGAAAGAAATTATTTGAAGAAAGTCCTGTAGATGCAGATGTTGTTATAGGAGTTCCAGACTCTGGAATTGCAGCAGCAGTAGGATATGCAGCTGCATCTGGAATACCTTATGGTATAGGATTTATAAAAAACAAATATGTAGGAAGAACATTTATAACACCTTCACAAGAAATGAGGGAAAGAGCAGTTTCTGTAAAGCTTAATCCTTTGAAAGTAAATGTAGAAGGCAAGAGAGTAGTAATGATAGATGATTCTATAGTAAGAGGTACTACTAGTAGAAGACTAGTAGAATCTTTAAAAAAGGCTGGAGCAAAAGAAATACATTTTAGAGTTTCATCACCTATAGTAAAATATCCTTGTTATTTTGGCATAGATACTCCTTACAGGAGTGAACTTATAGGTGCTCATGCTACTGTAGAAGAAATAAGACAAGAAATAGGTGCTGATAGTCTAGGCTATATAAGTATGGAAGGACTTTTAAAATCACTTGGAGAAGAAAAGAAGTTTTGTCTTGGATGCTTTAGTGGAGTTTATCCTGTATCAGCTCCAATGGAAAAACCTAAAAATCACTTAGAATAAAGAAGGAGATACTATAGTATCTCCATTCTTGGATTAAATAAAATTTTGAGGGGTGTAAATTATGATAACATATAAAGATTCAGGCGTTAATATAGAAGAAGGATATCAATCAGTTAAACTTATTAAGGATCATGCAGCAAAAACCTTTATACCTGGTGTATTAAATAATCTTGGAAGTTTTGCTGGTATGTTTGAAATGGGCAATTATAAAAATCCAGTGTTGGTTTCTGGAACAGATGGTGTTGGAACAAAGCTTGAATTAGCTTTTAAAAGTAAAAAATATGACACTGTAGGAATAGATTGTGTAGCTATGTGTGTAAATGATATATTATGTCATGGAGCAAAACCTGTATTTTTTCTTGACTATATTGCATGTGGAAAATTAGAGGCGAATGTGGCTGCGGATTTAGTTAAAGGTGTATCTGATGGATGTATTCAAGCTGGTTGTGCTCTAATAGGTGGAGAGACTGCAGAAATGCCAGGTTTTTATCCAGATGGAGAATATGATATGGCAGGATTTGCAGTGGGTTTAGTGGAAAAAGATAACATAATAGATGGAAGTAAAATAGAAAATAGAGATGCTTTAATAGGTATAGCGTCTAGTGGACCTCACAGTAATGGATATTCATTAATAAGAAAACTTATAAAGGAATATAATGAAGATTTTAATGGACAAAAAATAGGAGATGTGCTTCTAACACCTACTAAAATATATGTTAAACCTATATTAAAGCTTATGGAAAAGTTTGATATAAGCGGAATGGCACATATTACAGGTGGTGGTTTTTATGAAAATATACCAAGAATGTTCAAAGAAGATTTTACAGCAGTTATAGATAAAAATAGTTTTGATGTACCTGAAATATTTAAGCACATAATAAGTCTTGGAGTGGATGAAGATCATATGTTCAATACTTATAATATGGGAATTGGTTTTGTTTTATGTGTTAAAAATGAAAAGGTAGAAGAAATTATTAAAGAATTAAATGAAATGGGCGAAAAAGCATATAAAATTGGATATGTTAAAAGAGGAGATAAGGAAGTATGTTTAAAATAGGGGTATTAGTATCTGGTGGTGGTACGGACCTTCAAGCTATTATAGATGCTGTGAATAGTGAATACTTAATAGGATGTAGTATTGAAGCGGTTATAAGTGATAGAGAAAATATATATGCCTTAGAAAGAGCTAAAAATAATAATATAAATACGTATACAATTGAAAGAAAAATATATGGTAGTAATATTTCTGATGAAATACTTAAACTACTTTATGGAAAAGTAGATTTAATAGTGTGTGCTGGATGGTTGTCTATTCTTAAAGGTGAGCTTATAGAAAAATTTAAAAATAAAATAATAAATATTCATCCATCTTTAATACCATCATTTTGTGGAGATGGTATGTATGGGATAAGGGTTCATAAGGCTGCTATAGATTATGGAGTAAAGATATCAGGATGCACAGTACATTTTATAGATAACGGGACAGATAGTGGTCCTATAATTTTACAAAAAACTGTTCCAGTATACTCAGATGACAGTGCAGAGGAATTACAAAAAAGAATATTAAATGAAGAACATAAAGCTCTTCCAGAAGCTATTAAGATTATATTGGAAAGAAAACTAAAAGTTGAAGGAAGAAAAGTTATAATATAAAAAATGGAGGTATGTAATTATGTTAAATCGTGCTTTAATAAGTGTTTTTAATAAAGATGGAATATTAGATTTGGCAAAATTCTTAATAGGTAAAGGTGTTGAAATACTTTCTACTGGTGGAACTTATAAGCATCTAAAAGAAAATCAGGTACCTGTAACAGAGGTTTCAGATGTAACTGGTTTTGAAGAAATATTAGATGGAAGAGTAAAAACTTTACATCCTATTATTCATGGTGGCATTTTAGCCATAAGAGACAACGAAAACCATATGAAAACAATAGAGAAAAAGGGCATAAAACCTATTGATATGGTGGTAGTGAATTTATACCCATTCTTTGACAAGGTTAAAGAGGACTTAACATTTAATGAAAAAGTAGAGTTTATAGATATAGGTGGGCCTACTATGTTAAGAGCAGCGGCTAAAAATTTTAAAGATGTAATAGTTCTTTCGGATGCTAACGATTATAGTAATGTTATGAAACAGATAGAGGAAAATGGAGATTTAGATTTGAATACAAGAAAGAAATGTGCAGGTAAAGTATTTAATCTTATGTCAGCTTATGATGCTGCAATAAGCAATTTTTTGTTGGAAGAAGAGTATCCAGAATATTTAACTATTTCATATAAAAAAGCTATGAATTTAAGATATGGGGAAAATCCACATCAAAGTGCAGCATACTATACGGATACTGTACAAAAAGGAGCTATGAAAGATTTTTGTAAGCTTAATGGTAAGGAGCTTTCTTATAATAATATAAAAGATATGGATATAGCATGGAAGGTTGTTAGTGAGTTTGAAGAAACAGTATGTTGTGCAGTAAAGCATAATACACCATGTGGAGTAGCAATTGGAGAAAGTGTATATGATTCCTATATAAAAGCTTATGAATGTGACAAAATATCCATATTTGGAGGCGTTGTAGCTTTTAACAAGAAGATAGATAAAAAAACAGCAGAAGAACTTCAAAAAATATTCTTAGAAATAGTAATAGCACCTGAGTTTGATGAAGATGCTTTAGAAATATTAAGTAGTAAGAAAAACTTAAGAGTTATAAAGTGTGATATAAAAGCTAAAGGTTCATGTGAATTTGCTAAAGTTGATGGAGGAATGCTTGTGCAATCCTCAGACAGTGAATTGCTAAAAGAATCAAAGGTTGTAACTAAAAAAATACCATCAGAAGATAACGTTAAGGATTTACTATTTGGAATGAAAGTATGTAAATATGTTAAATCTAACGCTATAGTTGTAGTTAAAGATGGTATGGCAAAAGGAATAGGCGGAGGACAGGTTAATAGAATATGGGCAGCTTGTCAGGCACTAGATAGAGCAGGAGATGGAGTAATACTTGCATCAGATGCGTTTTTCCCATTTGAAGATGTGGTTGAAGAGTCAGCTAAATATGGAATAAAAGCTATAATACAACCAGGTGGATCGTTGAGGGATAACCAGTCTATAGAAGCCTGTGATAAAAATGGAATAGCTATGATGTTCACTGGAATGAGACACTTTAAACATTAAGGAGGGGGATTAAATGAAAGTATTAATTATTGGCTCTGGGGGAAGAGAACATACAATTGCATGGAAGGTTTCAAAGAATCCTTCTGTACATAAAATTTATTGTGCTCCTGGTAATGGAGGAACTGGTACAGAAGATAAGTGTGAAAACTTAAATATAAGCAACATAAAGGATTTAGCAGACTTTGCTGAAAAAAACAATATAGGTCTTACTATAGTTGGACCAGAGGTAGTACTTACAGAAGGCATAGTGGATGAATTTAAAAGTAGAGGACTAAAAATTTTTGGACCTTCTAAAAAAGCTGCATTACTTGAAGGAAGTAAGTCTTATTCAAAAGCTTTTATGAAAAAGTATGGAATTAAAACAGCTGAGTATGAGGTGTTTGAAGATAAAGATCTAGCTTTACAATATTTAAAGAATTGTAAATATCCAATAGTTATAAAAGCAGATGGATTGGCTGCCGGAAAAGGTGTAGTTATCTGTGAAAACTATAATCAAGCCGAAGATACAATAATAGATTTTATGGTGCAAGATGTATTCAAAGGTTCTGGAAAGAAAGTTGTAATTGAAGAATATTTAGAAGGACCGGAGGCATCTATACTTTCTATAACAGATGGTGAAACTATAATTCCATTTATATCAGCAAAGGATCATAAACAAATATATGATGGTGGGAAAGGTCCTAATACAGGAGGTATGGGTGCAATATGTCCAAATCCGTATTGTACTGACGAAGTGTTACAGGCTTTCTATACAGATATAATGGAACCAACATTAAAAGGTATAAAGGAAGAAAATCTAGATTACACAGGTATAATATTCTTTGGAGTAATGATAACTAAGAAGGGTCCATATCTTCTTGAATACAATGTAAGATTGGGAGATCCAGAAACACAGGCTGTGTTGCCTCTTATGGAAAGTGACTTTATTCAACTTATAGATGCTGCTTTAAATAAGAAACTTTCACAATTTGATGTTAAGTGGCTTCAAGGAGCATCTTGTTGTGTTGCAGCAACATCTAAAGGATATCCTGGGGAATATGAAACTGGATTTGAAATAAAAGGTATAGATAAGGCCAAAAGGTTTTTTGCTGCAGGCATGAAATGTGAAGAATCTGTATTTAAAACCAGTGGTGGAAGGGTGTTGTGTACCCAGGCTTTTGGCGTAAATTTACAAGAGGCTATAAAAATGGCTTATGAAGATTTAGAGAATATAAACTTCCAAGGGATGTATTATAGAAGAGACATAGGTAAAGTAAATTAAGTAAAATATTAAAAAAATAAGATTATGTTTGTAAATAGCAAACATAATCTTAATTTTTTTATAATTTATTTACAGTTTATACACAAATGTAACTTATAATAGAAGCGTATATATTTATAATTTAAGAAGAATGAGTCTATATATTGGTAAAAATAGTAGAAATAAATTTAATTTAATAGTAAAATGTGAGATATGTTTGTGTTATCAAAATACAAATATTTAAATTGGTTGGAGGTAAATATGAAAAAAACACAAAAAAGAACAGATAAAAATAGAAGAAAAAAATTCTCTGTTAAAATGTTGGTGATTTTTATGATTTATGAGTTGTTGATTATATCAATTACAACACCATTATTAGCATTCTATGGACCGTTTAAAAATGTTAAATCTAAGTTAGTAGGCACAGCTATGGCTACATTTACTCATCAATATATAGCTACAACATTTCTATCTAAGGATAAAATAAATCAAATATTAAAAGATGGCCGTAGTGATGGCGTTTCAAGTAGTGAATCTCAAAACTTAAGTAAAGTTAATGTAAATTACTCTAATGATAGTGGGATAGATAGATATGAAATACATAACAGTAAGTTTGATGCATATATTCTTGAAGTTAAAAATCCTATGAGAATGAAGATAGGGGTTACTAATAAGCTGAAAGAAGTAGGCCAAAAAACCAGCGAAATAGCTGAGCAAAAAGGAGCTGTGGCAGCTGTTAATGGTGGTGGATTTACGGATAAATCTCCAAATGGAAAGCTTTGGACTGGAAATGGAGCCTATCCGCAAGGTATAGTTATATCTGATGGAAAAGTTATTTATAGTGATGTTAAACATAATGAAGGTGTAAATGTTACAGCTTTTACAAAAGAAGGAAAGTTAATAGTAGGAGATCATACTCTAAGTGAACTATTGAAAGAAAATGTAGTGGAAGCTATATCTTTTAGAAATAGTCTTATTATAAACGGAAAACCTGTTGCGTTAAATGAAGAAGGCTTAAACCCTAGAACTTCTATAGGTCAGAAATCAGATGGAACAGTTATAATGTTAGTTGTGGATGGTAGAAAGGGTTTAAAGGCAGGAGCTTCCTTAAAGGAAGTACAGAATATATTACTTCAGCAGGGTGCTGAAAATGCCAGCAGTCTTGATGGTGGATCTTCTTCTACTATGTATTTTAATGGAGAAGTTATTAATAATCCTTGTGATTGGAGTGGCGAAAGAACTATAGCTACAGCAGTATATGTAAAATAGTAGAGAGGAGTATAGTTGATGAAGAGATTAAAAAAAGTACTGATTTGGACATTGATTCCTATAGTTTTAGAAATCATAGGATTCTTGTTTGTAAATAATTTTTATTTGAATGACGAAACTAGCTTTAATGCAAAAAAAATAGACTCTGTCAAAAAAACACCTAATAAAATTAATGTTAAGGTACCAGATGATGCTAAATATATAAGTGTTTCTCATAATGGAAATTATATTTCTTATTATGAGAATAGAATAATTAATGTAGTAGATACATCAAATAATAAGAAAAAAGAAATAAAATTTGAAAATGATGCTAAATTATCTTCATATAAGTGGTTGCCAAATGAAGATATATTGCTTATAGCAGAAAAGTATGAGGACTCCAGTTATTTAAAATTTCAGTCTTACAATGCAAAAAGAGATGAAAAAAGTATACTAAGTAATGAGAAAAATAAAGAATTAAAAATACCATTATTAGATAGTAAATACGATGTTTCAGATATGGCCATTTCATCTGCTACTAGTGTAACTTATATTAAGGTTTCAAAAGAAGGTGTAAGGAATAGGTTGTATTCTATGAATAGAATGACAAATACAGAGGAAATAAAATATCCTAACTATAAACTAGGTAAGATAGCAGCTCAAAATAAAGAAGATAGATTAGTTTATGAAGATACTACAAATAACAGAATAAGAGCTATTGGAATGAAAAATCCTATAGCTACAGGTGAAAATGGAATTCACTATTTACTAAATATAGATGCTGAGGATCGAATATACATTGGCAATGGGCAAAATCAAAAAATTAAGAAAATATTTGTCATAAATTTAAAAAAATCATCAGAAAATCGAAATTTTTTATTACCTGAAGCAACAGATAAAGATGATATTTATATAACCAGAGATGGAAAAATATACATAAATAATTCTTCGAAAAACCTAGTTACAGAAATTGCCACTGGTAAGGAAATAAAGTATACAGGAAATTTAATACAAATATACAATTTAGGAATAATTTCTAAAAATAATGGAAAAGTTGTGAATAGTTTGTTTTAAAACTTAAGCAGAGAATCCAAATTTTTAATTTGGTGTGAATCGATTAAGCGACCATATCAAAATCTATGATTTTGATATGGTCATTTATTTTGTGAGTACTTCTTTGATAATAGGAAGAGGAGTTTCATAATTAAAGATGGAGTTTTAGAGTGAATAGCCATCAGACAAAATATAATTTTGTTTTCACTTGCTATATTTAGTGGATGTTAAACTAACATAGCAAATGAAATTTATATTTACATTTTTTACTAAAAAAGACGAAAAAATTCAATATACGATGAAAAATGTAGAATAATTGAAATAGTTAGAAAATAAATATAATTTAAAAATTAGAATGAAAAAATAAATAAATAGTCAATAATTATGCAAATGATAGTCAAAAAATATAAAAACAAATATTTTTTTAAAAAATATTTATTTTTATAACACTATTACACAGCTGAAAACATTGATATAATTGAACAAAACAAAAAAATGATCAATTAATCAAGAATATTCAGAATATTACGAAAAATACAAGCTTTGAGAAAACATATGTTATAATTACAATAGTTGAAAAATTCATTATTTATTTAATTATTACTTATTTGAAAGGAGTGTTTTAAAAATGGCGAGTAGTAACAAATCTATCTTTAGAACAAAGTCCATTGAAGCGATGCTGGCACAGACCAAGGGGAAGGGGCTCAAAAAAGTGCTTGGCGCATTCGAACTTACAATGCTTGGCATCGGTGCAATTATAGGTACAGGTATATTCGTATTAACAGGAGTTGCAGCAGCAGATTTTGCTGGACCAGCACTAATATTATCATTTGTATTTTCAGGTATAGCGTGTACATTTGCAGCTTTATGTTATGCAGAATTGGCTGCTATGATACCAGTAGCAGGTAGTGCATACACCTTTGGGTATGTAGGGCTTGGCGAAATTTGGGCATGGCTTATAGGATGGGATCTTATAATGGAATATGTTGTTGCAGTTTCTACTGTTGCAGTTGGTTGGTCTGGATATGTAGTACAATTGCTTAAAGCAGGTGGCATAACAGTGCCTGCAGCATTCTGTAATCCGCCAGGACAAAATGGGGGAATAATCAACTTACCATCAGTTTTAATCTTATTAGTTATTATGTTATTATTAGTTAAGGGCGTTAGTGAAAGTGCTAAATTAAATAATATTCTTGTTGTAGTTAAGTTATCTGTGGTTATACTATTTATAGTTGTTGGAGTAGGACATGTAAATCCAGCTAATTGGCATCCGTTTTTCCCATATGGTGTAAATGGTATATTCTCAGGTGCAGCTATTGTATTCTTTGCTTATGTTGGATTTGATGCAGTTTCAACAGCTGCGGAAGAAGTTAAAAATCCTCAAAGAGACTTACCAATAGGTATAATTGGATCTTTAA
>CAZKOJ010000082.1:9979-19352 GCA_964554365.1 uncultured Clostridium sp.
GAAGAAGTTAAAAATCCTCAAAGAGACTTACCAATAGGTATAATTGGATCTTTAATAGTTTGTACTATTTTATATATTATAGTTTCAGCTATACTAACAGGTATGGTTCCATATGCTCAGTACCACAACAATGCAGCTCCAGTCGCTTATGCATTAGAGCAAGTAGGAATTAATTGGGGTTCAGCTGTAGTATCAGTAGGTGCAGTAGCGGGCATAACTTCAGTTTTATTAGTTATGACATTTGGTTCAACACGTATATTATTCTCACTATCAAGAGATGGATTACTTCCACAAGTATTTGCAGAAGTTCATCCTAAATTTGGAACACCTATAAAAAGTACTGTATTAGTTGGTATAGTAGCAATGTTACTTTCAGGATTCCTACAAATAGGAAGACTTGCAGAACTGACTAATATAGGTACACTTGCAGCATTCTGTATAGTTTCAGCATCTGTTATAGTTCTTAGAAAGAAAAGACCGGATGTTGAAAGACCATTTAAATGTCCGGGATCACCAGTTACTCCAATACTAGCAATTATTTTCTGCCTATACTTGATTACAAGACTTCCACAATTAACTCACAAGGTATTCTTAATCTGGATAGGAATAGGAATCGTAGTATACTTCACATACAGTAAGAGTCATAGTACGATGAATTCTGACAATACAGAAAAATAATAAATAAATAATAAAATAAAAATTAGAGTATCTCTGTAATATTTTTAGAGATACTCTTTTAAATTTAAAGCAAAAAATGCATAAAATGAATTTTTTGAATGAAAATAATTCATTTTTCGAATTAAGTTACTAAATTTTTAAGGATGCATTTCTAGAATTAATAAGATTATGTATAAAAATATTATGCATAAAAATGCTAATTAAAGTGTAAAACTGCACAAAAAAACAAACAAACAATATTTAGAAAATATAAACTATTTAAATATAAGCATTAATGGCATTCTTAAACAGTAAATAATATATAAAAGTGCATGTTTTTATGTTAAATGCAAGGCTGAAAAAATTTTTTCATGCATAAATGGTGGGCTTTGTGTAATACTATAAAGGCATTTAAGGTTAGAAGTAATTGAATTTATTCAATTTATGCATAATATTAGTCAGAAGATTGGGAAAATAAAAAATAATTAATCTTTTAAAGGTTTTATTAAAAAGTATGCTATTATTATAAAAGTAGTTCAATTCGATCAAATTTTATTTAATTCTCAATTTTTCTCAATTTTATTTCTCAATCTTTTTTATAATTGAAAGGAGTGTTTAAAAAATGGCAAGTAGTAACAAATCTATCTTTAGAACAAAGTCCATTGAAGCGATGCTGGCACAGACCAAGGGGAAGGGGCTCAAAAAAGTGCTTGGCGCATTCGAACTTACAATGCTTGGCATCGGTGCAATTATAGGTACAGGTATATTCGTATTAACAGGAGTTGCAGCAGCAGATTTTGCTGGACCAGCACTAATATTATCATTTGTATTTTCAGGTATAGCGTGTACATTTGCAGCTTTATGTTATGCAGAATTGGCTGCTATGATACCAGTAGCAGGTAGTGCATACACCTTTGGGTATGTAGGGCTTGGCGAAATTTGGGCATGGCTTATAGGATGGGATCTTATAATGGAATATGTTGTTGCAGTTTCTACTGTTGCAGTTGGTTGGTCGGGATACATAGTACAATTGCTTAAAGCAGCTGGTATAAATGTACCACCAGCATTCTGTAATCCACCAGGACAAAATGGAGGAATAATCAACTTACCATCAGTTTTAATCTTATTAGTTATCATGTTATTATTAGTTAAGGGCGTTAGTGAAAGTGCTAAATTAAATAATATCCTTGTTGTAGTTAAGCTAGCTGTGGTTATATTATTTATAGTTGTTGGAGTAGGACACGTAAATCCAACTAACTGGCATCCATTTTTCCCATATGGTGTAAATGGTGTATTCACAGGTGCAGCCATTGTATTCTTTGCTTATGTTGGATTTGATGCAGTTGCTACAGCAGCAGAAGAAGTTAAAAATCCTCAAAGAGACTTACCAATAGGTATAATTGGATCTTTAATAGTTTGTACTATTTTATATATTATAGTTTCAGCTATACTAACAGGTATGGTTCCATATGCTCAGTACCACAACAATGCAGCTCCAGTCGCTTATGCATTAGAGCAAGTAGGAATTAATTGGGGTTCAGCTGTAGTATCAGTAGGTGCAGTAGCGGGCATAACTTCAGTTTTATTAGTTATGACATTTGGTTCAACACGTATATTATTCTCACTATCAAGAGATGGATTACTTCCACAAGTATTTGCAGAAGTTCATCCTAAATTTGGAACACCTATAAAAAGTACTGCATTAGTTGGTATAATAGCAATGTTACTTTCAGGATTCCTACAAATAGGAAGACTTGCAGAAATGACTAATATAGGTACACTTGCAGCATTTTGTATAGTTGCAGCATCTGTTATAGTTCTTAGAAAGAAAAGACCAGATGTTGAAAGACCATTTAAATGTCCAGCAGTACCAATTACTCCAGCATTAGCAATTGTTTTCTGTTTATACTTGATTTCGAAACTTCCAACCTTCACTCACATGGTATTTTTAATCTGGATAGGAATAGGATTCGTAGTATACTTTATCTATAGTAAAAAACATAGTATGATGAATGGTGATTAAAAAGATTCTTAAAAATATTATTAAGCAGATATAATCTCTACAAGTCCCTATGTACAACCACTAATTGTACATAGGGACATTTATTTTAAGAATCTTTTTAATAATAATAAATTCTACAAAACAATACTAACATACATAATAAAAAAAATATAGGAAAATATAGTTAATTTTCTGTAACATTTTCATATGAAATATTAACATTTCTTAAAAAAATAAAGTTTGCCATTTTCTATAGAATAATCTATCAATAGTTTTGAGTAAAGATACGTTATAAAGGCAGAAACACCTCCTAAATTTAGGTGGTACTGGTAAAAATTAAAGGATAAATCATTTAAAATTGTTAGATTTTCTAAAATATCTTCCCTAGTTAAAGGTTGATCCAGCAAATCCAGTATTTGATTTTTATAGTTCTCTATATTAATTAGATTATTATTGCACAATTCAATAATAACATCTTTATTTACTATTTCTTCAGAATGACTTATAACAAAATAATCTGCATCTAGTGTTTTTATTCTGTTTAAAGTATTAATACTTTCTTCTACATCATATAAATAGGGAAAAGAATATTTTTTAAGTATTTCACTGCTAAATACAGAATCGCCAAGAAAACATACTTTTTCTGGAGTTATTATACCTATTTGTTCTATAGAGTGACCTTTTAGACATAATATTTCAAGTTTTTCATCATTTATTTTATTTGTGCCGTAATTTAATATAAAGTCTACTTCAAAAGATTTAGTAATTTGTTCTATTCCTTTTATAGGACTAGAACCTGAAAGTATAGAAGCTTGTATTTCTTGGTTTTCTATAAAAAGTTTTTCTTTCAATGATGTATATATTAAACAACCAGGATAATTTTTCTTAAAATAATAATTTCCACCACAGTGATCTAGATGATTGTGAGTATTTATTATGTATTTTGGGTGAAGATTGTTTTCAGACAGTATGTCATCAATTTTTTTACCATCTGAATTGCTTGAACCTGTGTCTATTATAAGACAATTTTTATTTTTAAATACAAAAATTCCACAGTTAGTAACTGAGTTTATATAATAAGTGTTTCCTTTAATTTTATTTAACTTCACAAAATCACTTCCTTAAATTAAAGTATGGTCTCAAAATAATAATATCATCATGCGTATGCAAATTCAAATTGGATATGTAAAAAATTACAGCATGAAAAAATACTAAAAATTTTGAAATTTCAACATATAAATGATATAATCTTTAATAAGGTATTATAGATTTACTTAGGCATTTGAAAATAAATAACAAGTCAAAGATGTAACGGATATTTTATATCAGGCAAGGAGACAGGTTCCGCTGATAGTTGTTCTATTAAAGGGTTCTGTCAACATAGTATGATCTGAAATAGACTGGTTACTGATTAGTTATTTCTTTGAAGACGCTTTACATGGAGGTGCGAAAATGGATCCTACAATGACTAGTTTAATGACACTTCTTGGTTTTACAGGTATAATTCAAGGACTAGGTATGAAGTACAGCAAACAAGTTAGAAAGAAACTTATGCTAGATGCAAAGGGTGTAGATAAAAAGTATATTAACTTCAAAATAAACTTTCTTTTAATCACAGGAACAATTTTAGTAATGATTCAAGCGGTATCTTATTTTAAACCTACAATAGGAGAAAAATTAACTATATTACTTTCGGCGTTCCTATTGCTTGCTATAACTTCAGATATTATTTATAAGAAAATAAGAAGAAGAAAATTACTTAAAAAAAGTTAACGCATTTTGCGTTAACTTTTTTTCATGCTGCATTGATTTTTATTTGGGCATCTTTCGCAATCATGATCTTTTTTGTTTAAAGATTTACTTTTGCTTGCGCCATAAATATAAGCCATAGATCTCAAAGATGATAGCATACAGTCATCTACCATATGAATTCCAAGAAAGTTTTCAGCGTCTAGTTTATCTAATATGTTTTTCTGATACCATAAAGGGATTTCCCCATCTCCTGGAGCAATCCTGCAGCTAAGGCCCATTCCTAATTCTTCTGATTTTCTATAAATATGAGTAAAAACTTGTGAACTAATCTCAAATAAATAAGAAGTAGCCATAGCATCCAATACCATACCTTCCTTCATATTAGCATATGAAAAAAAATCATTTACTTTTTCAGTAGATTTATCTCCAATAGTAACTATGCAATAAACAATATGAGTATAATTTTTTATTACATCAAAAGTTGCATCAGTATCTTTTTCTTCTATGGTAAATATAGCAGAAGGTTGTACACACTCATATAAAATTGGAAGAAGTTTATCATAAAGATTGTTAATTTCGTCATCATTTATAGTTTCACAATAAGATTTTAATGTAGTTACAACTTGATCTTTATCTAACTTGAATTGAAAATCTAAAATTACATCCATTTAAGTACCCCCAAAAATGATAATATATACAAAAACATTATACACTAAAATGTTAATTTTTTGCATAATAAGTTTTTTATTTATTGACATCATATATCTAAAACTTTTTAGTAATTAGTAATTGACAAAATTATTAGAATAGTATATATTAAAAACATAATAAAATTTAATATTTAAGCTTTCAGGGCAGGGTGAAATTCCCGACCGGCGGTAAAGTCCGCGAGCTGAGAAATCAGCAGAACTGGTTAGATTCCAGTACCGACAGTAAAGTCTGGATGGAAGAAAGAACAATGTAATTAGGTATATTAAGTATGCTTATTAGTATTATGCATATAATAACCCCTGAAGGTTTCTTCAGGGGTTTTTAATTTTTAAGCGAAACCTTTTTAAATGAAGTCTATAAGTTAGGTGAAATTTAGTTAACTTGTAAGTATATTTTTTACATATTCAATGTAAAAAAATTAAAAATAAGTAAAAATTTGAAAAGCTTAAGGAGGAATGTTATTGAATAATGAAGAAGAGATTTTAGATGAATATTACATGAAAATGGCATTAGATTTAGCACAGAAAGGAAAGGGAAATGTAAACCCCAATCCATTAGTAGGAGCAGTTGTTGTTAAAAATGGCAACATAGTAGGACAGGGATACCACAAATTTTATGGAGGACCTCATGCAGAAATATATGCTTTGAAACAAGCTGGTGAAAAAGCACAGTCAGCAGACATTTATGTAAGTTTAGAACCTTGTTCACATTATGGAAAAACACCTCCCTGCGTAGAAGCTATTTTAAATGCAGGCATAAAAAGGGTAATAGTAGCTATGGAGGATCCTAATCCTTTAGTAGCAGGTAAAGGAGTGGAATTTTTAAGAAAAAACGGAGTAGAAGTAGTTACTAAAGTTTTAGAGGACAAATCAAAAGAATTAAATGAGATATTTATAAAATATATAAAGGAAAAAATTCCATTCGTAATTTTAAAAACAGCTACTACATTAGATGGAAAAATTGCTACTGTAACAGGGGAATCAATGTGGATAACAGGAGATAGATCTAGAGAGTACGTACATATTTTAAGAAATAAGGTTATGGGAATAATGGTTGGTATTGGAACTGTAATTAAAGATAATCCATTGCTTACTACAAGACTTCCAGAAGGAGAAGGTAAAAGTCCTAAAGCTATAATTATAGATTCAAAATTAAGAATACCCATTAACAGCAAAATACTAGAAACTTTAGATAAAAGAGAAATTATAATAGGATGTACTGAAGAATGTGATGAGGACAAAAAAAAGATTTTAGAAGAAAAAGGAGTAAAAATTATTGTAACTCCTAAAAATAGATTGGATAGAGTAGATTTAAAATATTTAATAAGTGAATTGGGTAAGATGGAAATAGATAGTGTTCTTTTAGAAGGTGGTAGTGAACTAAATTTTTCAGCATTAAGCTGTGGAATTGTAGATAAAATAATGTGTTTTATAGCACCTAAAATTTTGGGAGGAAATATGGCTAAAACTTGTGTAGGTGGAAAGGGATTAGAAAAATTAAGTGAAGCTATATTGATTAAAGAAATGAGCTATAAAAGTATTGGTGAGGATTTGCTTATTGAAGGATACGTTAAAAATTTATAGAATGCAGTATGAAATTTATTAGTTAAAAGTAGTAATAATTAAACATAATTAAAAGGGGTGATTGCTTGTTTACTGGGCTTGTAGAAGAAATAGGACAAGTAATAAATATATCAACAGGAACGAATTCAGCTGAAATAACTATAAAAGGTGAAAAAGTTTTAAAAGATATTAAGCTGGGAGATAGCATTTCAGTAAATGGAGTTTGTCTTACAGTTAAAAGATTTTCAGAAAATAATTTTACCCTAGATGTTATGCCTGAAACTGTTAGGAGAAGTAATTTAAATAATTTAATAAAAGGAAGTAAAGTGAATCTAGAAAGAGCCATGGCATTGGGAGAAAGATTGGGTGGACATATAGTTAGTGGGCATATAGATGATTGTGGAAAAATAATTAACATAAAAAATGAAGATATAGCTACTTGGATTACCGTAAAAGTATCTAATGAGATTTTAAAGTATATTGTTTTAAAGGGGTCTGTAGCTGTGGATGGTGTAAGTCTTACTGTAGCTGAAGTAAATCAGGAAGGTTTCAGTATTTCTCTTATTCCTCATACTAAGGGTGAGACTACTCTTTATGAAAAAAAAATAGGAGAAGAAGTAAATATTGAATGTGATTTAATAGGAAAATATGTAGAACGGTTAATTTTCATGAAAAACAAAGAAGAAAGTAAAAAATCTAAAATAACAGAAGATATGTTAAAAGAATCTGGATTCATATAATGTATTTTAAGTGAAAAACTAAAATAATGTTTACAAGTGTTAGATAATGAGACTCTAGAAATTTAAAAAAGGAGAGATAAAGATGAAATATGAGTTTAATAGTATAGAAGAAGCCTTAATAGATATTAAGGAAGGTAAAATGGTTGTAGTAATAGATGATGAAAATCGTGAAAATGAAGGTGACCTTCTTATGGCTGCAGAAAAAGTTACTCCAGAAGCCATAAATTTCATGGCCAAATTCGGAAGAGGTCTTATATGCACACCTATGAATAAAGAAAGATTACAAGAACTTAAAATAGGTCATATGATAGATGAAAACACAGATAACTTCTGTACAGCTTTTACTGTGTCAGTAGATGCAGAAGGCACTTCTACTGGTATATCAGCTTATGATAGAGCACTTACAGTTAAAAAGCTTATAGACCCTAAATATACTGCAAGTGAATTTAAAAGGCCAGGACACATTTTTCCACTTGAAGCCAAAGATGGAGGAGTGCTTGTAAGAGCTGGTCATACTGAAGCCGCTGTAGATATAGCTCGCTTAGCGGGATTTTATCCTGCAGGAGTAATTTGTGAAATAATGAATGAAGATGGTACTATGGCAAGAACTCCTGAACTTATAGAATTTGTAAAAAAGCATAATCTTAAAATTATTACTATAGCAGATTTAATTTTACACAGACGAGAAAAAGAAAAATTTATAAAAGCTGTAGCTAAAGCACATATACCAACTAAATTTGGAGATTTTACAGCTATAGGTTATGAAAATACCTTAAATGGAGAACATCATGTAGCCTTCGTAAAAGGTGAAAATTTTCAGGATGAACCAGTATTAGTAAGAGTTCATTCAGAATGTCTTACAGGGGATGTATTCCATTCTCTAAGGTGTGATTGTGGAGATCAGCTAGCAGCTGCTTTAACCCAAATAGAAAATGAAGGAAGAGGCGTGCTTCTATATATGAGACAGGAAGGAAGAGGTATAGGACTTTTAAATAAACTTAAAGCTTATGCACTTCAAGAAGAAGGAATGGATACAGTGGAGGCTAACATTGCGTTAGGATTTCCAGCAGATTTAAGAGATTATGGTATAGGTGCTCAAATAATTAAAGACTTGGGAATAAAACAGGTAAGGCTTATTACTAATAATCCTAAAAAAATAGCTGGGCTTTCAGGATATGGAATAGACATAGTAGACAGAGTGCCAATACAAATGGAATATACAAAAGAAAATGAAAAATATATGAAGACTAAAAAAGAAAAATTAGGGCATCTAATTAAGTAATAAACAGAGTTGTTGAGTTAAGGGTGGGGTTTGGGACCACATCTGAAGCTTAGAAATCAGTATATATTTGATAAATTAGAAATTATATAATATAATAATTAAATTTATAATATGGAGGAATTTATTATGAAGGTATATGAAGGAAAGTTAACTGCAGAAGGATTAAAATTTGGTATTGTTATTGGAAGGTTTAATGAATTTATAGGTTCCAAACTTTTATCAGGAGCTATTGATTGTCTTAAAAGACATGGTGCTTCAGAAGATAATATAGAAATAACTTGGGTACCAGGAGCTTTTGAAATTCCGTTAATAGCAAAGAAAATGGTAGCTATGAAAAAATATGATGCTATTATATGTGTTGGAGCTGTCATTAGAGGATCTACTCCTCATTTTGATTATGTGTCTAGTGAAGTGGCAAAAGGAGTAGCTCATGTATCCTTAGAAGCAGAAATACCTGTAGTGTTTAGTGTACTTACTACAGATAATATAGAGCAAGCTATAGAAAGAGCTGGAACTAAGGCTGGAAATAAAGGCTATGATGGCGCAATGTCAGCTATAGAAATGGCTAATCTTATGAAACAATTAAAGTAGTACATTATAAGCGTATTACGTCGCAAGTGGTATAGTGAATTTTAACTGTATTGCAGCTGCTATATATTGTTCAGAA